>NZ_JBIBZI010000003.1:859207-916318 GCF_043084105.1 Streptomyces sp. NPDC014676
CCGACGGCGTGGCGCTGCCCGAGATGGGCGCCTCCAGCGGCTCGATCGGCACCTCGTCCTCCTCGTCCAGCACCTGCTCGGCCTGCTGAACGCGCGTGAGCGCCTGAGCACGACCGTGTGAACGCACAAGGATGCGCCGCCGGCCCCCTGGCCGGTCGGCACATCCTTGCGTTCGTTTCCGGGGCGGCCCGTCGGCCCCGATCGGTTCGGCGGCCCTCAGCCCCGTACGGCCAGGTGGTACGCGGAGGCCCAGAGCACCGCCGCGCAGGCCAGGCCCACCGTGACCAGCACGCTCTCGTCCGACAGGCCGGCCACGACCAACACCGCGCCCACGACCGCCACGGCGGTCATCAGTCCGGCCGTCCACCGGTACTGCCACTGGTCGTACAGGCGCGCGAGGGGGAAGAAGTGCAGTCCCACGACGAGGGCGATGCCGACCGGGATGAGCTCGGGGCGGCCGGCGGCGTTGGAACCCGCGATGACGGCGAAGACGGCCAGCACCTCGATGCCGTTGACGACACCCACCCCGCGCGCCCAGTTCTCCGGGAGGCTCACCGTGCGGGGCGAGGGCGCGGCGTCCTTGCGGTGCCCCAGGTAGACCGCCGCCGCGGTGACCACGAGGGCCGCCACCTCTATGGACACCGGCACGGCGTCCGTCGCCGAACCGGTTCCGGAGGCCCCGGCGAAGGCCCACAGCAGGCCGAACACGGAGAGCACGAGGGTTCCCCGGCGCCGCAGTTTCCGGGTGAGTTCCAGGCACTCGGCGTCCGTGGCGGACGGGGCCGGGCCGGTGGTGGGGGGATCAGTCGTCATTGGCGGAGAGTACAACGATCATCGCGGTTGCCAGATGCCTTTCGGCCAGCCCGTCGGCCCACTCAAACGGAATTGATCATTCCGAGACTTTGCCGCGGAGCGCACGCCTCCCGGATTTCCCGGAAAAGGGCGCCCTGTGTCACGAGAACCGTGACGTATGTAAGCCGTGACCCCCTCTTCACTTCCACCGCGCATTCCGGGCGCCAATGATGTGGAGCACATTCCCGAATTCATTTCCCGTTCGTCTCGGAAGGTGCGAAGGACATGGTGGTTGACGCTCCGGAGCGTATTGCCGTGAGGCCGGATTCCGCCGACCTGACGGGGGTGCGACTCCACACTCGGATGCCGGTGACGCCGGCCTGGCTGGCCCGGTACGTCGTACCGGCCGCCCGCGAACTGAGCGAGGGGGGCGTGCCCGGCGTCCAGGTCCGCCGCGGCTGGCTGCACGGACCCCACATCGATCTGCTCGCCCCGGCCGCCGGCGCCGCCGACTGGCCGGCGGTCGCGGCCGGGCTCCACGCGGGCCCCCTCGACCCGGCACGGGCGCTGACCGAGGAGGCCTACCTCGAGCAGGCCCGCGAGTTCGGCCGGCTCGAGGCGGTGGAGCCCCCGTACCTGCCGCTGCGCGACCACGGCGCGGTCCTGCCCGTCGCTCCCGACGACCCGGCCCTGCGCTCCCTCGAGCCGCGCCTCGATCCGCTGCGCACCGTCGTGAACGGCGCCCTCGCCGTGCCGGTGCTGCCGATGATCGAGAGCCTGGCCGAGGAGCCCGGCAGCGGCACGGTGCTGCTCGCGGAGGCGTTCGCCGCGCTCGCCGACACCCACGCCCTCGGCCCGGGGTACGGGGTGTTCTCCCCCCGGTCGCACGCGGAGGCGTTCCTCGCCTGGGCGGCTCCCCGCAAGGACATGCGGCCCGTCTTCCAGGAGCGGCTCGCCAAGGAGGCGCCGCTGCTCCGCGCGGTGGTCGAACAGCGGCTGAGCGGTGAGGTGTCCCCCGCGGCCGCCCGGTGGCGCACGGCGTTCGCCTACGGCGCCGGCGTGCTGGACAGCGCGGTCGCCTCGGGCACCCTCACCGCCGGCCTGCTCGACTCGGTGACCGACGGCGTCGACCGGGGACGGATGGGACCGCCCGGGGCCGTGACCACGGTGCCGCGCGGCGAGCAGCCGGACACCGACTTCCACCGCACCGTGCACGGGTCCGGGGCGATCAGCACGCCCTCACCGTTCTTCGCCGCGTTCCGCCTGCTGACCAACCTCTTCTACCAGCAGCTTCCCCTGCTCACCGTGTCACCGATGCAGCGCTACTACATGTGCTTCGCGATCGCCGAGACGGTCGACGACGTGCTCGGCAGCAGCTGGCGCGAGCGTCTGGAGCGCCCGCACACCGCCCGCACCACGAAACCGACGGGAGCCCCGCGATGACCAGCCCCGAACCCCAGTGGTTCCTGCGCGTCAACCCGCTGCGCAGGGCCCGCCTCGCCGATCCGGAGCTGCGCCGGCTGCTCGCCGGCCTCGCCGCCGCCGAGGCCGAACTGGCCGAGGCCGCCGAGGTCTGCTCGCAGGAGCTGTACGAGCGGATCGGTGCCGTGGAGTCGGACGCCGAGCGCCGCGAGCTGATCGCGCTGCGCCGGGCGATCCACAACGGCCGCGCGCCCCGCAAGGCCCCCGAGGGCCGCGTGGCGGAACTCCCGTCGGTGGCGCGCTGGCTGGCCGTCCAGGCCGAGCGGGAGCGGCTGCGCGCCACGGTCACCGCCGGCTACCCGGCCGCCGCCGACCGCGAACGGGCCGTCCTGGCGGGCCTGCTCGGCGACGACGACCTGCTGCGCTCGCTCGCCCTCGTCGCCCCCGAGGTGCACCAGGAGGCCGAGCGCTACCGCGCGGCGGTCGGGGGACCCGGCAAGGTCAACGCCCGCACCCGCAAGTCGGAACGCGGACTGATCCAGTACGTCACCCGGTCCATGGTGCGCACCAGTCCGCTCTCCCGGTTCACCGCGGTGGGCATCGCCGAACCCGCCCCCGCCGGCGATCCGGAGGCCGTACGCCCCGGCGACGTGCCCTTCACCGGCGCGCTGGCCGTACCGGGCCTGGACCGGGTGATGCTGCACTACGTGCTCGGCGGCCTGCCCACCGCCGACGGGGCCGATCTCACGGACCTGTGGGTGGGACTGCCGCCCACCTCGGCACCCGACCCGGAGAGCGGCAAGCTGTTCTTCCTGAAGTTCTCCGGGCAGGGCATGCACCGGCTCGCGCTGCCGCTCGACGGGCCCGTCGCCGACCTGCTCGACGCGCTGTCCATGGGGCCGCGCCGCTTCCCCGCCGTGGTCGCGCACGTCGCCGCGCGGGCCGGCTGCTCCGCCGAGGACGCCGGCCGGCGCGTACGGCAGGCGCTCCGGCAGGGCGTCCTGTGCACCTTCACCCAGCCGGAGGACCGCGCGGCGGCCGCCGACTACGACGACCTGCTCTCGGCGGCGCGGGACACGGCCGTCGCGGAGGCGGCCGACCGGGTCCGCGCCGGACTGCCCCGGGTGGCCGGGGCGCCCGCCGGGGAACGGGGCGCGGTCCTGGCCGGGCTGCGCGGGGACCTCGGCCGGTTCAGCCAGGCCGTGGGCCGCCCGGCGCACATCACGGTCGAGGAGGACTACGTCATGCCGCCGCTGAAGGTGGTCACCTCCGACTGGCACGCCCCGCTGACCGACCTCGGGCCCGCCGTGGAGCTGCTGTCGGTCTTCGACTGGCTGCACGACGTACGGGTCCTGATGACCGCCGCGTTCACGGAGCGGTTCGGGGCCGGGGCGAACGTGCCGCTGGCCGAGCACGCGCCGTTCGTCGTCGGGGAGGTCTCCCGGCGGGCCGCCGCGATGGCCGCCGTGTACGGGCCGCGGGGCTCGGGCGAGCCGGCCGCGCTGACCGGCATCGGCCCGGCGGACGGCTCGCTGGAGCGCATGTACCTGCTGCGCCGCGAGCTGTCCGAGGAGGTGCACGCGCTCCTCACCAAGACCGCCCGGGCCGGCGAGGACACCCTGGGCCTCACCGCGGCGGACGTCGCGGAACTGACCCGGTCGCTGCCCGACCGCTTCCGCCGGGACCCGCTGATCTACGGCGTGCTGCTCCAGCAGGCCGGCGGCAGGCTCGTCCTCAACGACGGCCTGCCGGGCCACGGCATGCTGTACGCGCGTTTCCTGGAGGCCGACCGCCGCCAGGGCGGCCGGGCGCTGCCGAGGCTCGCCGCCCACCTGCGGCGCTTCTACGGTCACGACGGCGCCCGGGTCACCGAGGACCTCGGTCTGCACCGCCTCAACGTCAACGCACACGCGCCGGTGCTGCCGGGCGGCCTCACCCCGGAGGACTGGTTCACGCTGCGGCTGGCCCACGACCCGGAGACGGACTCGCTGCGGGTCGAGGACGCGGACGGCGCGCCCCTGAGGGTGCTGCCGCTCGGCACGGGCCATCCGGGCCTGTTCCCGCCCCCGCTGTCGGTGGCCTCCGGGCTCGCGATCAGCGGCCGGCTCTTCAACAGTCTGCCCAACTCCTGGCACGCGGCGACCCCGTGGGACGGCGAGCACACCCGCACCGCGCCGCGCATGGCGGTCGGCGACGTCCTCATCGGCCGCCGCCGCTGGTACGGCGGGGCCGAGCTGGACACGGCGGTGGCCGCCGGGCCCGACGAGCACGAGCGGCTGCTCGCGCTGACGGCGTGGCGGGCCCGGCACGGGGTCCCCGACGAGGTCGTCATCAAGTCGGCGCCCGAGGACGAGGGCCCGCTGTCGGTCGGCGCACCGGACGTCCAGTCCAAGCGGCTCCAGCAGAAGCCGCAGTACGTGGACCTGTCCAGCGCCCTCGCGGTGCGGGTGCTGCCGCGGATGCTGGAGCGCCGCGGGGAGGGGGCGAGCTATCTGGAGGAGGCGCTGCCCGGCGTCACCGACGGCACGCACGCGACGGAATGGGTGCTCGAGGTCGGGCGCACGGCCGGCGGACGGTTCGTGTACGACCCGGCCAACCACACGGAAGCGGAAGGAGCTCGGTCGTGACGGTGACCGATCTGGACAGGGCCCCGGCCACGACGGCCCCGGGGACGGACACCCCGCTGCGGGCCCGGCCCGGACTGCACTACGCACCGGTACCCGGTGGGGTCTACTTCAGCGGCACGCGCGGGCGGTTCGTGCTGAGCGGCTCGGACCTCGTGTACGCGGTGGCGGACGGCTGCGTACCGCTGCTGGAGGCGGGGACGACGGAGGACGCCCTGGTCGCCGAGTTCGGCACGGAGCGTGCCCGTCCGGCCGTACGGCATCTCGTCGCCCGGCTGCGGGAGAACGGCCTGCTGCTCGACCCGGCCGCGTTCACCGAGCCGGAGCCCCCGGCCGAGGTGCGCGCCCGCTACGCCGACACCCTGGCCCGCCTGACCGCCCGCCTCGACGACCCGTACGCGGCGTTCGCCCGTCTGCGCCGGGCCCGGGTGGAACTGCGGGGGCCGGACACCGCGACGGCCCCCGCCCGCCGCGGCCTGCGCCGGGCCGGCGTGACCACCACGCCACCGACCGACGGAACGACGACCCCCCTCGTCCCGGTCTGCGACCCGGCGATGTACGCGGACCCCGCCCTCCTGACCCCCGCCGGCGCCCCGGCGGCGCGCACGTCCGAAACCCTCACCCCCGCCGGCGACCCGGCGGCGCACGAGACCGGCACCACGACCCCCGCCGGCGATCCGGCGGTGCGCGGGGGGCGGACGGTGATTCCCGTCGGCGGCCCGGCGGTGGACTTTCCGGGGGCCGGTGGTTCGCCCCGTGCCGTCATCGAGTTCCTCACCGGTGACGGGACCTGGACCGAGCGGCACGGGACGCTCCACGTGCCCGTGCTGCTCGGCCCGGGGCCGGTCCTCGTCGGGCCGGTCGGGGTGTCGCCCGCCGTCTGGGCGGCGTTCCGGGACCGGGCCGGGGTCTGGGCCGGTGCCGAGGGCGTCGAGCCCGCGGCCGGGCCCGTCGCCCACTCCCTCGCGGGAGCCCTCGCCGCCCAGCTCCTGGCCGACACCCTCACGGGTGTCGCGGAGCCCGGCGAGGCCCGTGTCGTGCACGGCCCCGATCTGACCGCCGACCGCGTCACCGTCACGGGCGGCCCCGTGGACGAAGCGGTCGTGGTCCGGCTCGACGACGCCCCCGCCGAACCCCTCCCCGAACCGGCGGCCGCACTGGAGGAGGCCGCCGCCCTCACCGCCCGCTGGACCGGACTCTTCGCCTCCGCGCAGGGCGAGCACCTGCCGCAGATGCCCCTCGCCCTGCGCGCGGCGGAGCACCGCACGGACCGCACGGACACGGTCACCGCCTGGGCGGCGGACCAGGAGACGGCGACCGTCGCCACCGCCCTGGCCGCCCTGCGCGACCGCGTCGGCGGCGCCGCCGGCCTCACCCGTGAACACTGGCTGCTGGACGGCGCGTTGCGGCGGCTCGCCGAGCGCCGGGACCGGTTCGAGCACCTGACCGACGCCGCTCCCCCGCTGCACGCCGAGGGCGAGCGCATCCTCGCCGCCCTGCGCGCGCGGCTCGGCCCGGCCGTTCCCGTACTCGCCCTGGCCCGGACCGCCGGAGTCGACTGGCCGCTGGCCGAGGTCACCGCCGACGGCCGGTCGCTCGGCGCCGGCTGGGGACCCACGGCCGCCGACGCGACGTACGCCGCGCTGTGCACGGCGCTCGCCGCCGCCCAGGCCGACGGCGCCGTCGCCGCCCTGTCCACCGACGCCCTGCTCACCGCCGACGACACCGCCCGCACCGCACTGAGGAGGCAGCTCACCGCGCTCGCCACGATCCGGGGACAGGCCCGCCGCACGGACCCCGTGCTCGGCGAACTCCCCTTCTGGCACGGCCCGGTGACCGCCCGGACGGCCCAGGAGCCCACCGATGCCGACCACTGACCCGACCACCATCGAGAACCCGGTCCAGGCGGGCCCCGCGCTGCCCGCGACGGCCCACGACGACTGGCTGCCCGCCCTCGCCGGACTGGCCCGCGCCACCGGGGCGACCGTCTCCGTCAACCTCGGCTGGGACCTCGCCTGGGAACGCGGCCCGGTCGTCGCGGCGGACGGCCCCCACCTCTCCGTACGCCTGTACGACGACGAGGTGATGGTCGGTCCGCTGTGGGTGCCGGGCACCGCGTCCGGCTGCGCCGCCTGCGCCGAGGTGCGTGAGCGCACCGTCCTCGACCACCCGCTCGTCGGCGACCTCACCCGGGCCACGCGGGTCCCTGCCGCCCCCGCGCCGCTGCTGCCCGAACTCCTGCGCACCGGCCTGGACCACCTGGCGGACCGTCCCCTCGCCCCCGGTGAGGCCTACTCGGTGACCGTGCGCGGCACCCGCCGCCACCGCGTCGCGCGCAGCTTCCACTGCCCGGCCTGCGGTCCCGCCCCCGAGGACCTGGTCAGCACCGGGCCCCCGCCGCCCCGTACCCTCCGCTCGCGTCCGGCCGTCCCCGGCGACGCCACCCGCACCGCCGCGAGCCGGCTCGTCGAGCCCGGCTTCCTGCGCGACCGCCTGGTCGACGAGCGCTTCGGACCGGTCCGGGCCGTCCTGCGCGAGTCCCACGCCCCGTTCGCGATGAGCATGGCCGTCGTCGCCGACGCCCCGGCGATGGGTCACGGCCGGGCCCGTACGTTCGCCGAGACCGAACCGGTCGCCGTCCTGGAGGCGTACGAACGGCTCGGCGGTTACCCCTACGACATCCCCCTGGTGACCCGGCGCTCCTACCGCGAGGTCGCCGGCCACGCCGTCGACCCGGACACCCTCGGCCGCTACACCGCCGAGCAGCTCGCCCATCCGACGAGCAGGGCGACGCCGTTCACGGCCGACACCCCGATGGACTGGGCCTGGGGGCACGACCTGGCCGACGGCCGTCCGCTCCTCGTCCCGGCGGACCACGCCTTCTACCAGTACGAGTACGCGTTCCGCCGGGACCGCCGGGCGGCGCGCGTGGCGGGCGCCGCGAACCGGCGGCACTACTTCTTCGACTGCTCCAGCGGCTGCGCGGTCGGCGCCAACTACGAAGAGGCCGCGCTGCACTCGCTGTTCGAGCTCGCGGAGCGGGACGCGTTCCTGACGTCCTGGTTCCGGGCCGCCCCGCTCCCCCACATCCCGGTCGCCTCCCTCACCGACCCGACCAGCCGGGCCATGGTCGAGCTGATCCGGGCGCGCGGATTCGACGTCCACCTCCTCGTCGCCACCCGTGACATCGGTCTGCCGGTGGTGTGGGTCATCGCCGTCAACGAGAAGAACCCGTTCCCCGCCACCTTCTCCTCCGCCGGTTCCGGCGCCGAACCGGAGTCGGCGATCCGCGGGGCGCTGCGCGAGGTGGCCCAGCTCGTCACCAACCCGGTCGACTGGACCCGTGAGCAGGCCGAGCGGATGGCCGAGGACCCGTGGCGGGTGGAGGAGCTGGAGGACCATGTGCGGTTCTCCTCGATCCCCGAGACCCGCGACCGCGCCCTGGCGGGGCTCGGCGGCCCGGCCGTCACGCCGGAGGAGGCCTTCCCCGACTGGCCCGGCCGGCTGGAGCGGGCCGCGGGCGGCGACGTGCGCGGCACGCTCGAGTACGTCGCCTCGCTGTTCGCCGACGCGGGCCTGGACCGCGTCGTCGTCGTCGACCAGACCAGCCGGGAGCACGCGGACGCCGGTATCGCGGTCGTCCGCGCGGTCGTCCCCGGCATCGTGCCGATGTGCTTCGGCCACGCCCAGCAGCGCCTGGACGGACTGCCCCGGCTGCGGGCCGCGCTGCGCGGCACGGACCAGGAGCACCGGGCGGTCCCCTACGACCCCCACCCGTTCCCGTGACGGCCCCCGCCCCGGAGTGGACCCGGCGCGCCCCGGTCGACCTGCCGGGCCCCGCGGGGGACAACAGCATCGCGCGCGAGCCGCTCTGGTACGCGTACGGCGCGGGCGACGACCGTCCGGAGCCGCCGCCCTGGACCTGGGCGGACACGCCCCCGCCCGACAGCCACGTACCGCCGGAGCCACCGCGCCCGGCGGGGCCGGGCAGGGTGCTGCCGACGGGCACCACCGAGCGGCTGTCGGCGCTCGCGTATCCGCGCGTCCCGGCCGCCTCCGGTCCGGCGGCGCCCGACGCCCTGGCGCACGCCCTGACGGCGACGTTCGGTCCCGTGCGCCGTGAACCGGAGAACCCGTACAACGAGCACCGGCCGTACGCCTCGCCGCGCTGTCTCTTCCCCGTCCACGCCTTCGTGGGCGACGGTGACGGCTCGGCGTGGCGGCTGCTGGAGCCGGCCCGCCACGCCCTCACCGGACCGGACACCGCGGCGCCGCCCACCCGTATCGCGCTCACCGGCCGCTACACCGCGATCCCGGTGGCGTACCAGTGGTTCCGCGGGTCGCTCGTCTCCATCGAAACCGGCATGGTGCTGCGGGCGTTGAGCCTCGGCCTCGAACTGTTCGGGGTGCCGGCGACCCTCACCCCGCCCGCCGACGGCGGACCGGAGGTCCTGCGCGAGCTGGGTCTCGAGCGGACCTGGGAGTGGTCGCTGCCCTGGCTCGTCGACGTGGCCGGTCCCGGTCCCGGTCCCGCGGCGGGGGCCGGGCGGGACGCGCCGGTGCCCGGCGGCGATCCCTCGCTGACGGACGTCGTACGCGTGAACCGGGAGCAGACGTACCCGGCGGGCGCGGCGCCTCTCACCACGGCCGTCCCGGCCGGCCTGCCGGACAGCCCGGTCGTGCCCGACTGGGCGGAGCTGCTGTGGCGGCGCCACTCCGGCCGTATGCCGCGCGCCCTGCACGGCATGGACTCGGCACCGCACCCCGCCCCGGTCCCGGCCCGGCACCTGGCCGCCGCCCTCGCCTGGCTCGGTGTCCCGCCACCGCACCCGGTGCCGGCCGCCGCCTTCGACGCGGTCACGGTCACCGCCGTGGTGCAGCACGTCGAGGGGTACGCGGCCGGGGTGCACCGCTTCGAGAAGGGCGCGGCACACTTGCGGAGGGCCGATCCGACCGCCCCCGCGGGGCTGGAGGCGAGTTACGGCTACGGGTTGTCGCCCGTCAACGGCTGCGGCATCGCCAAGGCCCCGCTCACCGTCTTCTTCTCCGTCCGCCCTCGCGAACTGTTCGCCCGCTTCGGCCCCGCCGGCTGGGGCGCCGCCCAGATCGCCTGTGGCTGGGCCGTCCACGGGCTGTGCCTGGCGGCGGCGGCGGCCGGTCTCTTCGCGCGGCCCGTCCGGGCGTTCAAGGAGATCCCCACCAAGGAGGTCGTCGGCCTGGCCGAGGACGAGACGATCGTCCTGTCGGCGGTGGTGGGGGTACCGCGCGAGACCGGGGGCGACCAGCTCGACCTGCGCACCTGAGCCCACTTCTCCGCACACCCTCCGGACGACAAGGGAGCCCGCCCATGACCGAGTCCACCACCGCACCCCGGCGATGGAACGCCTGGCACCTCCACCTCGCCACCACCGCCCGCGGCGCCCACGACCGCGTCCTCACCGAGGTCATCGGGCCCACGGTCCGCGCACTGCCGCCCGGCACCGAGTGGTTCTTCATCCGCTACTGGCAGTCGGGTCCCCATCTGCGGCTGCGGATCGCGGACCTCGCCCCGGGCACCCGCGCGGACGTCGAGCACGCCCTGCGCGACCGGCTCGCCGCGGCGGGCCGGCTCGCGCCCGGGGAGGAGCCGCTGGCCGCCGACGCCTACGAGGAGAGCGCGGCCCGGCTCGCCGCCGCGGGCGAGACCGGCGTCAACTCCTCCGTCCGGGCGCTGCTGCCGCCCGGCGTCCACCGGGCCGACTACGACCCCGAGTTCGAACGCTACGGCGGTCACGCCCTCATGCCGGCCGCCGAGTCCCTGTTCCACCTGTCCAGCGAACTCGTGCTGCGGCTCGCCCCGGGCATCACCGACGAGGCGCGGCGCGCCCGGCTGGCGCTGCGCGGCACGCTGTCCGCCGCCGTCGCCCTCGGCGGTCCCGTGGAGCGCGCCCACTACTTCGCGCGGGGCCTGGACGCCTGGCGGGCCTGGGCGTCCGACGCGGGCCATCCCGACGCCCTGCTCGACCGGATCACCCACGTCGGCCAGGACCCGGACGCGGTGCGGATCACGCCCGGGGCGCACGGCCCGTTCACCGGCTGGTACGAGGGGCTGGCGGCGCATGCCGACGACGTCCGGCGGCATACGACGACCCATCCCGGCATGATCCTCTTCTCCCACGCCCACATGCTGCACAACCGGCTGGGCCTGAGCCTGCTGGAGGAGCTGCGCACCTACGCCTGGCTGTCCCACGTCTTCCCGGTGCGGCAGCCGGCGCCCGGCCCGGCACCCGTGGGGTGACCCCCGCACCCCGTGGGTGCCGACGCGGAGGCCCGGCCGGATTCCCCCTCCGGCCGGGCCTCGTTCCGCGTGCGTGCGCGGTGCGGCTCACGATCGGCGTACGAAGACGGCCTTCACCCGTACCAGGAGTTCCGCCCCGACCAGGCCCCGCATGGCGCCGACACCGCACGCGTGCCGGTCGACGCGGGCGGTGGCCCGTACCGTGGCCCGCTCGCCGTCGGTGGTCAGCTCGTCGACCGTGAACGTCACCGGCGTCCTGCGGCCCTTGACCTCCAGCAGTCCGGTGACGCCCGGTCCTGTGGTGAGGCGCTCGCCGGTGAAGCGCAGTTCCGGGTGGCGCTCCGCGTCGAGGAACCGCGGACCGCGCACGGCCGTGTCCCGTCGCGGGTTGCCGCTCTCGAAGCCGGCGACGCCGACCGCGGCGCCCAGGCCGGCCAGGGTGCCGTCGGCGGCGAGTTCGGCGCGGCCCGAACGCACGGGCAGTGAGCCGCGTACGGGCAGGAGGAAGAAGTGGCGGCCGGTGAACTCCACGGTGGAGTCGGCGGGTTCGAGGTGCCAGTTGCCGGCCGGGGCGTCGACGGTCCGCGGGCGGGCGGTGCGGTTCGTGGACATGGTGGGGGTCCTTTCAAACGTCGTGGGGGTTCCTGGAGAGCCGCGAGGGGGCCTCACGGAGGCCCCCTCGATGTGGTGGTCCGGAGCGGTCGTCCGGCTCTACTCAGGGCGCGGGTCCCAGCGGAAGCGGCGCACCGCGATCAGGGCGCCGACGACGCCCCAGGCCGCGAGCACCGCGAGTTCCTTCCACTGGAAGCCGGCGCCCTGTGTGAAGGACGCCAGCATGGCGTCGTTGAAGGGCTTCACCGGGAGCAGTCCGGCGATCTCGTTGAGGGCGCCGGAGTGGATGGGGAAGTAGCTGCCGGAGATGAACACCAGCGGGAACTGGATGAACTGCACGACCGCGGGCGCCGCCTCGGAGTTGCGGATGAGCGAGGCGACCCCGACGCCGAGCGCGCAGAAGGCGGCCGCGCCGAACGCCAGGGTGACCGCGAGCGCGGCCCAGTGGGTGGGCCACGGCACCCCGTACAGGCGCCCGATGCCGATGACGAGCGCGACGTCGACGACGCTCACGACGACACAGTGCACCAGCAGGCCCGCGAAGTACACCCAGGCGGGCAGCGGGGTGGCGTGCAGCCGCTTGAGGACGCCGGTCTGCCGGCGCATGGCGAGCACGATCGCCAACTGGCCGTAACAGGCGCCCAGTACGGACACGGCGGCGATGGTCGGCGTGTAGTACTGCATGCCGCTCATGCCGAAGAAGAAGTCCTCGCCCTGGCCGCCGCCGAACACGGCGCCGAAGATCGCGATGATCACGACGGGCAGGACGAAGGTGAACACCATCGACTGCGGATTGCGCCAGAACGACAGCTGCTCGTAGCGGATCTGGTGGACGAGCAGGGCGAACGAGCCCCGTTCGTCCGGCCGTTCGGCACCGGGGCGCGGGGAGCGCCTGCCGGTGGTGGCGGTCGTGGAGGGAAGGGTGCTGGTCATCGGCTGCTCCGTCCGGGTCGGCGCCCCCGGCGCCCGCGGGCCGCCGGGGTCTCGCCCCGTCCGACGGACGGGGACGAGGCGTCCTGCTGTGCGTACGAACTGGTCAGCCCCAGGTAGACGTCCTCCAGGGTGGGCTGTTCCACGGTCAGCCGCTCCAGCGGTGTGCCGCGCTCCAGCGCCCAGGAGGTGAGCCGGTGCAGGACCGCCGTCGGCTCCTTCGCCTCGGCGGTGACCAGGCCGTCCTCGGCGTCGCTGACCGGGATCGGCAGGTCGCCGATGGCGGCGCCGGCCGGCAGCGCGAACCGGATCCGGGCCGGCACGCTGTCCCGTCCGCCCAGGGTGTCCGGGGTGCCGGAGGCGACGATCCGCCCGCCGGCGATCACCGCGACCGAGTCGGCGAGCGCCTGCGCCTCGTCCATGTAGTGCGTGGTCAGCATGATCGTCGTACCGGCGTCGCGCAGGTTGCGGACGACCTCCCAGGCGCCGCGGCGGGCCCCCGGGTCGAAGCCGGTGGTCGGCTCGTCCAGGAACAGCAGCTTCGGGTCGCCGATCACGCCCAGGGCGAGGTCGAGCCGCCGCTTCTGCCCTCCGGACAGGTCCTTGACCTTCGCGCGCTCCTTCTCCCGCAGCCCGACCAGGCCGATGACCTCGTCGGTGTCGCGGGGGGCGGGGTAGTAGCCCGCGTTGCGGGCGACGGTCTCGCGCACCGACAGGTACGGCTCCACGGCGATGTCCTGGAGCACGAGTCCGATCCGCCCGCGCAGCCACCGCCCGTCGGCCTTGTCTCCGGGGTCGCGGCCGAGGACCCGTACGCTGCCGCCGTCCCGCTGCCGGAAGCCCTCCAGGATCTCCATGGTGGTGGTCTTTCCGGCGCCGTTCGGTCCGAGGAGCGCGAAGATCTCGCCCTCCTCGACGGCGAAGTCCACGCCGCGCACGGCCTCGTGGTCCCCGTACTTCTTGAGCAGGCCGTCAACGGCCACCGCGGTCACCGCGGCCGCTCCCGTCGTCGTTCCCGTGTCACCGCGTGCCTCCCAGGGGTAGTGGCTGTCTCCTTCTGGAAGTTAGGGCCGTGGGGGGCCCGGCAGCAGGGTCGGCGGGGGGACCGATGACGTCCGTCACGCAAGCGGCGACAGTTGTCAGTGACGGACCGGCGGGCCGTTGCCGCACGGTGCGGCGCGGCACATGCTCGGCACACGACCGATGACGGTGCGCTCACGCCGCGCACCCATCGTGACGGTGAACGGGCGTGGGGCGAAGACGCGGAAGGCGGTCCAGACGTGCGGTTGGGGAGCGAGAGCGGAGCGCGGCGGCGGCCCGGTGACACCGGGAACGCCACCGGCCGGGAGCAGCGGCCACGGGTCGCCGTCGTCGGCGCCGGCATCGGCGGGCTGGCCCTGGCCGGCGCGCTGGCCGCGAACGGTACGCCGTACGTGGTCCACGAGCAGACCCGCGTGCTGTCCGAGGTGGGCGCGGGCGTGCAGCTCTCGCCCAACGCGGTCCGCCCGCTGCTGCGGCTGGGCCTCGGCCCCGCGCTGGAGGAGCACGGGGTGCGCGTCGAGGCGATGGAGGTGCGCGGCTGGAACGGCCGGCCCATTGCGCGCACACCGCTCGGCGCGGAGTGCGAGCGGATGTTCGCGGCGCCGTACCTGACGATCCACCGGGCTCATCTGCACGAGGCGCTGCTCTCCCTGACCGACCGGGACCGGCTGCGCCTCGGCGAACGGCTGCGGGCGGCGGAGGAGACGGCGGACGGTACGGGCGTACGGCTCGCCTTCGACGACGGTACGGTCCGCGAGGCGGACGTGGTGATCGGCGCGGACGGCATCCACTCCACGGTCCGCGAGACCCTGCGCACCGACGCGCCGGTCTTCTCCGGTCTGGGCATCTACCGCGGCCTGGTCCCGGCGGACGCGCTGCCGGCGGGGGCCCGCGAACGGCTGGTACGGCTGTGGCTCGGGCCCGGCGGGCACTTCGTCTGCTATCCCGTGGCGTCCGGCGCGTACCTCAGCTACGCCGCGACCGTGCCGCTGACCACCGGCGCCCCGCCGCGCGAGTCCTGGTCCCGGCCGGGCGACCCCGACGCGCTGCGCGCGGTCTTCGGCGGCTGGACGGGGCTCGTCGCGGACGTCGTCGCGGCGGTCGGCTCGACCCACCTGTGGGCCCTGTACGACCGTCCACCGCTGCGCGCCTGGTCCACGGACCGCATCACGCTCCTCGGGGACGCGGCCCATCCGATGCTGCCGTTCATGGCACAGGGCGCCAACCAGGCGATCGAGGACGCGATGGACCTGGCCGCCTGCCTGGCGGACGCGCCCGCCCCGGCGATCCCGGAGCGCCTGGCCCGCTACGAGTCCCTGCGCATCCCGCGCACCGCCGAGATCCAGCGCGGCTCACGGGGCAACGCGGGCATCCTCCACCTCCCGGACGGCCCCGCCCAGCGCCGCAGGGACGCCCACATGGCGGTCCACGCCGCCCTCCACGACCGCACCCCCCTCTACGCCCACGAAACAGGCCGCACCGTGGTCACCACCGCATAGCCGCGGGCACTCGCACCACCGCAACTGCGGGCGCCCGCACCGCCGCCACTGCGGGCAGTCATGCCTCCCCCAGTGCCTCAAGGGCCTGGGAGGTACCCCCAGGGCGGCACGGGTGGGCGGTGGGGGTCCCCCCGCTCGAGCGGAGCCGAGAGTGGGGGAGGCACCCCGCAAGCGCCGGGCAGCGCGACCCACCCCCGCCCAGCGACCACGCCGGACGACGTACCCCGCCCAGCAGCCACGCGGGACGACGTACCCCGGGGCGCCGCTCAAGCAGCCCCACCCGGCACCCACCCCTGCCGCCGCAGCACCCCCGCCACATCCGGCGCCTCGTAGTGGTCACCCTTCAGCACCTTGCCGTCGGCACGACGACTGACCTGCCCGTCGGGCCCCAGCTTGCTCATGTTGGAACGGTGGACCTCCGCGATCACCGCGTCGAGGTCGATCCCGTGCACCAGCGCGGTGCCGTACGCGACGTACACCACATCGGCCAGCTCGTGCGCCAGCCGGTCCAGCGGCCCCGCCACCGACACCTCCGCCACCTCCCGCGCCTCCTCGGCGAGCAGCTCACCACGATGGGCACCGAGCTCCGGTGAGACCTCGGACGGTACGTCGCGGGCGTCCAGCCCGAAGGCACGGTGGAATTCACGGACCAGATCGGCGGGCGAGGAACTCATGCCCGCGACTGTAGCGGCCACCACGGACACTCCCCGGCCCGCTGTGAGCTCCGCCCTGGTCAGCGGCCACCCCGGCTGGCAGGATCGCGCGCATGTCCCACACGCTGTCCCGGATCGGCAGGCGACGGGCCCTGCGGGGCACCGCCGCCGGTCTCGTCGTACTCGGACTGCTGCTGTGGTGGCTGGCGCCCTGGGAGGAGGAGCCCCCGGGCGGGACGATCACCCTGAGCACGGGCACCCGCGCGGGGGTCTACCAGAAGTACGGCGTACTCCTGCGCAGCTCACTCGGCAAGCACATGCCCGACCTCGACGTACGCCTGAAGACGAGTGCCGGGTCGCAGGAGAACGTGCGCCGCGTGGCGACCGGGGAGGCCGACTTCGCGATCGCCGCGGCCGACGCGGTGGAGACGTACCGGCTCAGCGACCGGCCGGGCGCCGACCGGCTGCGCGGGGTGGCGCGCCTGTACGACGACTACGTGCAGCTCGCCGTCGCGCCCGACTCGGGCATCAAGACCGTCGCCGACCTGCGCGGCAAGCGGGTCGCCATAGGGCCGCCCAAGTCGGGCGTCCGGCTCATCGCCAACCGGGTGCTCCGGGCGGCCGGCATCGACCCGGAGACGGACATCGAGCCCTCCTCCGACGGCATCGACAACGGCCCGGAGCGGCTCGGGCACGGCCTGGACGCCTTCTTCTGGTCCGGCGGACTGCCCACGGACGGCCTGAAGACACTCGCCGAGCAGTCCGCGCTCCGGTTCGTGCCGATCGACGCCGATCTCGTCTCCAAGCTGCACGAACAGGGCGGCGCCACGCGCTACTACCGCGTCACCAACATGCCGGAGTCCGCCTACCCGGGCAGCCGGCCCGGCGCGCCCGTCGCGACGATGGCGGTGTCCAACCTCCTGATCACCCGGGCGGACGCCGATCCCCGGCTCACCGAGTGGCTGACCCGCATCGTGCTCAAGAGCCGGGACAACATCGGGGCACACGTCCACTCCGCCCAGCTGGTCGACGTACGCACCGCGATCTACACCGACCCGCTCCGGCTGCACGAGGGCGCCCGCCGGTACTACCGGTCCGTCAAGCCCTGAGCCGTCGCCTCACCCGCGGGAGCGTTCCTCGGCACCGTCACGGTCACCCGCAGTCCGTGCGGCTCGTGACGCTCGTACGCGATCGAGCCGCCACCCGCCGCGAGCAGCGCCCGCGTGATGGACAGGCCCAGGCCCGAGCCCTTGATGTTCTGGTGCCGCCCGCTGCGCCAGAAGCGGTCGCCGACGCGGGTCAGCTCCTCCTCGGTCAGTCCCGGACCGTTGTCGGTGACGACGACGGTGGACATGTCACCGTTGGAGGCGACGGTGACCTCGACGGTCTCACCCTCCGGGGTGAACTTCACCGCGTTGTCGATGACCGCGTCCAGGGCGCTGGACAGCGCCACCGGGTCGGCCCACGCGGTGGTCGCCGGGCAGGTGCCGGTCAGGCGGACGCCCTTGGCCTCGGCGGTGGGCGCCCAGGCCGCGACGCGCTCGGCGGCCAGGGCGCCGATGTCGGTGATCTGGAGGCTGGCCTCGCTGTGCTCGGCGAGCGCGAGGTCGAGCAGGTCGTCCAGGACCTGCGCCAGGCGCTTGCCCTCGGCCTGCACGGAGGCGATCTCCTCGTTGCCCTCGGGCAGCTCCAGGGCGAGCAGCTCGATGCGCAGCAGCAGCGCCGAGAGCGGGTTGCGGAGCTGGTGCGAGGCGTCGGCGACGAAGGCCCGCTGCTGCTCCAGCACGCTCTCGACGTTGTCCGCCATCTCGTTGAACGACCGGGCGAGCCGTCTGAGTTCCGGCGGTCCGCCGGCCGCCGCGACCCGGGACTTCAGCCGTCCGGTGGCGATGTCGTGGGTGGTGGCGTCCAGGATCCGTACGGGCTTGAGCACCCAGCCGGTCAGCCGCAGCGCCGCGCCGACCGCGAGCAGCATCGCGGCCGCCTCCCCCGCGGCGATGACCAGCCAGCCCCGGAGGATGCGGGAGCGCATCGGCCCGGTGGGCGAGTCGGTGACCACGACCGCGACGACGTCGCCGTCCCGGATGACCGGTGAGGCCACCACCAGGCTGCGCCGCTGCCAGGGCCACACCTGCTCGGGGTCGTGGCTGCGGCGGCTGAGCAGCGCCTCCTCGAAGGCGTCGCGCACCTCGCCCTCGCTGGGCAGGAACCAGTCGTCCGGCGCGTGCGCCATGGGCGAGTCGTTGAGGTAGAAGACGCCCGCGCGGATGCCGTACACCCTGTGGTAGCTGTGCAGCTCGCTGCTGAGCGTCTCGCGACGCTCGTTGATGTCCACGCCGGACGGGTCGGTGGGCTCGGTGACGAACTGGGCGAGGGCCGCGAAGCGCGCGGTGTCGTCGATCCGGTCGACGACGACGTTCTGCTGCTCCGCGCCGGCCAGGCTGACGGCCAGCGGGACGCCGAGGGCCAGCAGGACGGCCGCCATCAGGACGATGAGCAGCGGAAGCAGACGTGTGTGCACCCGGCCCCGCTACGCCGTGGGCGCGACGAGCCGGTAGCCGACGCCGCGCACGGTCTCGATGAGGGCGGGCATGCGGAGCTTGGCGCGCAGGGAGGCGACGTGCACCTCCAGGGTGCGCCCGGTCCCCTCCCAGCTCGTGCGCCACACCTCGCTGATGATCTGTTCCCGGCGGAAGACGACCCCCGGCCGCTGGGCGAGCAGGGCGAGCAGATCGAACTCCTTGCGGGTGAGCTGGACGGCCGAGCCGTTGACGGTGACCTGGCGGGTCGGCAGCTCGATGCGGACCGGGCCGAGCCGCAGCTCGGTCTCCGTGCCGCCCGTGGCGTCCTCGTGGACGGTGCGCCGGCTGACGGCGTGGATCCGCGCGAGCAGCTCCCCCGTGTCGTACGGCTTGACCACGTAGTCGTCGGCGCCGAGGTTGAGGCCGTGGATGCGGGAGCGCACGTCGGACCGCGCGGTGACCATGATCACCGGCGTGCCGGTGCGCTTGCGGATCTTGCCGCAGACCTCGTAGCCGTCCTGGTCGGGCAGCCCCAGGTCGAGCAGGACGACGCCGAAGCCCTCCCCCTCGGGGACGAGCGCCTGGAGCGCCTCCTCGCCGCTGCGCGCATGGGTGACGTCGAACCCGTGCCGCGCCAGCACCGCCGACAGGGCGGCGGCGACGTGGTTGTCGTCCTCGACGAGAAGCAGTCTCACCAGGGCCCCCTTTGGTTCATCGGCCGTACGCTCTTCATGTGTACAAAAACGCGCACGCGGGCGCGTGCACCTTGCAGTGACGCCGATGAACGAGGACGGCGTCAAGAGGGTTCCGGTTGCTCTTCCGTACCGTTACCCGGCCGAAATCACCCCTGCTCACAAGTGCTACGACAGGTGTCCGATTGCTATCGGATCGTGATGCTCAGATTCCCCTCAGATGTGATGACGCAGGTCTAACGGGTTACTACTGTCCTCCGAAACCGAGGAGGACGGAGCCTGAGAGCGATGACCGAAGTATCGGTGGCCAAGGAAGATGTGGCCGCGACCGGCGATCTGGTCGTCCTGAAGAGCGTCAACAAGCACTTCGGCGCGTTGCACGTACTCCAGGACATCGACCTGACGATCGCCCGTGGCGAAGTCGTCGTGGTCATCGGACCCTCCGGGTCCGGGAAGTCCACCCTGTGCCGCACCATCAACCGTCTGGAGACGATCGACTCCGGGTCGATCTCGATCGACGGCAAGCCCCTGCCCCACGAGGGCAAGGAGCTCGCCCGGCTGCGGGCCGACGTGGGCATGGTCTTCCAGTCCTTCAACCTCTTCGCGCACAAGACCGTGCTCGAGAACGTGATGCTGGGCCAGGTCAAAGTCCGCAAGAAGGACAAGAAGGCGGCCGAGGAGCGGGCCCGTGCCCTGCTCGACCGGGTCGGCGTGGGCGCGCAGGCCGAGAAGTACCCCGCGCAGCTCTCCGGTGGCCAGCAGCAGCGTGTCGCCATCGCGCGGGCCCTGGCGATGGAGCCCAAGGTCATGCTCTTCGACGAGCCGACGTCGGCGCTCGACCCGGAGATGATCAACGAGGTGCTGGAGGTCATGCAGCAGCTCGCCCGCGAGGGCATGACCATGATCGTCGTCACGCACGAGATGGGATTCGCCCGCTCGGCGGCGAATCGCGTGGTGTTCATGGCGGACGGTCGCATCGTCGAACAGGCCTCGCCGGACCAGTTCTTCAGCAATCCGCGCAGTGACCGCGCCAAGGACTTCCTGTCGAAGATCCTTCACCACTGAGGCGCACCCCGCGCCCCGCCGACCCGCGTCACCGGACACCGCCCGGGCCGCATCACTTCATCAGAGTCAAAGGATGTGCACCATGAAGCTCCGCAAGGTCACCGCCGCCTCGGCCGTCGTGTTCGCTCTCGCCCTGACCGCCACCGCCTGTGGCGGCGACGACAGCGGCGACAACGGTTCCTCCGGGGGCGGCGGCGACAAGATCAAGATCGGTATCAAGTACGACCAGCCCGGTCTGGGCCTGAAGACGCCGCAGGGCTACGAGGGCTTCGACGTGGACGTGGCGACCTACGTCGCCAAGGAGCTCGGCTACGAGCCCGACCAGATCGAGTGGGTCGAGACCAAGAGCGCCGACCGCGAGAACGCGCTCTCGCGCGGGGACGTGAAGTTCATCGCGGCGACCTACTCCATCACCGACGAGCGCAAGGAGAAGGTCGACTTCGCCGGCCCGTACCTGCTGGCCCACCAGGACCTGCTGGTGAAGAAGGGCTCGGACATCTCCGAGGCCACCGACCTGAACGACAAGAAGCTGTGCTCGGTTACCGGCTCGACGTCGGCGCAGAACGTCAAGAAGGACTTCGCGCCGGATGCGCAGCTGACTGAGCGCGGCGGCTACTCGGAGTGCCTCTCCGCCCTGCAGAGTGGAGCTGTGGACGCGCTGACGACTGACGACTCGATTCTCGCCGGCTACGCCGCGCAGGACCAGTACAAGGGCAAGTTCGAGCTCGCCGGCCTCAAGCTGAGCAACGAGAACTACGGCATCGGTGTCAAGAAGGGCGACACCGAGACCGTGAACAAGATCAACGACGCCCTGGAGAAGATGGTCAGCGACAAGTCCTGGGACAAGGCGGTCGAGGAGAACTTCGGCCCGGCCGAGTACAAGAACGAGCCGGCTCCGCAGATCGGCAACATCGTCAAGTAAGCCCAGGACCGCAACGCGGGTCCAGAAGGCGTGCCGCCGTCCGTCGCGATCAGGACGGCGGCGCGCCGCGTCCGCCCCGTAGACCACACACCCGGAAGCGCGGGAGATCGTGTTCGACTTTATTTCTGACTATGACGACCCGTCCCTGCTGGGCGCTTTCTGGGTCACGGTGCAGCTCACCGTCTTCTCGGCCATCGGATCCCTGATCTGGGGCACTCTGCTGGCGGCCATGCGGGTCAGCCCGGTACCGCTGATGCGTGGCTTCGGCACCGCCTACGTGAACATCGTCCGGAACATTCCCCTGACCGTCATCATCGTCTTCACGTCACTCGGCCTCGCCGACATCTTCGGCCTGGCGATGGGCGCGCCGGACGACTTCGAGCTCAAGTACTTCCGACTGGCCGTGCTCGGCCTCGTCGCCTACACCGCGGCCTTTGTGTGCGAGGCGATCCGCTCCGGCATCAACACGGTGCCCGTCGGGCAGGCCGAGGCGGCACGGGCCCTCGGACTGAGCTTCAGCCAGGTGCTGTCGCTCGTCGTGCTGCCGCAGGCATTCCGCTCGGTCATCGGCCCCCTGGCCAACGTGCTGATCGCGCTGACCAAGAACACCACCGTGGCGGCCACCATCGGTGTGGCGGAGGCCGCGCTCCTGATGAAGGAAATGATCGAGAACGAGGCACAGACGCTGCTCATCGGCGCGGTCTTCGCCTTCGGGTTCGTGGTACTGACCCTGCCCACCGGCCTGTTCCTCAACTGGCTGAGCAAGCGCCTGGCGGTGAAGCGATGACTTCTGTTCTCTACGACGCCCCCGGCCCGAAGGCCAAGCGGCGCAACCTGGTCTTCTCGGTCGTCTTCTTCGTCCTGCTCGCCCTGCTGCTGTGGTGGGTCTGGCAGGTGCTGGACGACAAGGGCCAGCTGGAGTGGTCCTTGTGGAAGCCGTTCACGCAGTCCGAGGCGTGGACGACCTATCTGCTGCCCGGCCTCGCCGACACGCTGAAGGCCGCGGCGCTGGCCATGGTCATCGCCCTCCCACTGGGCGCGGTCCTCGGCATCGCACGCATGTCCGATCACCGCTGGGTGCGCATCCCGGCCGGCGCGGTGGTGGAGTTCTTCCGCGCCATCCCGGTGCTGCTGCTGATGCTGTTCGCCAACGAGTTCTTCGCCCGTTCCACGGACGTCACCAGCGAGGACCGGCCCCTGTACGCGGTCGTCACCGGTCTGGTGCTCTACAACGCCTCGGTCCTCGCCGAGGTGGTCCGGGCCGGCATCCTCGCCCTGCCCAAGGGGCAGACGGAGGCCGCCCAGGCGATCGGCCTGCGCAAGAGCCAGACGATGAGCAGCATCCTGCTGCCGCAGGCGGTCACGGTGATGCTCCCGGCGATCGTCAGCCAGCTGGTCGTCATCGTGAAGGACACCGCGCTGGGCGGCGTGATGCTCGGCTTCACCGAGCTGCTGAACTCGCGCGCCACGCTGGCGGCCAACTACGCCAACGTCATCCCCAGCTTCATCGTGGTGGCGGTCATCTTCATCGTCCTCAACTTCATCCTCACCTCCTTCGCCTCCTGGCTCGAAAAGCGCCTGCGCCGCAGCAAGCGCAGCACCGGCGCGGTGCTCGGCCCGGAGGATGTCGACGACCTCAACGCGGCCGAGGTCGGAGGCATCCACGGGACCGGTGCGGAGAAGTGACGCACGCCTGACGCACGACATGACTGTGGCCCGCCGCATCCCGGCGGGCCACAGTCATGTCGAGTTGCCGGATGTCGTCGGCGGTACGGAGGAGCCGTACATCCCGGACTCGTGTGATGAACAGTCAAGTGGTGTGACCGGCCCCTCCCCATTTCATGATCGCCACTGTCCTTCGGTCACTTGACGCAAGCACCGGCAATAGGTTGCATACGTTCTGTGATCGTGCACCCTGCTCCATCTTCCTGTTCCTCCACGCCTCTTCGGGCGTCACTTCGAGCAGGGGGCGCCGCGCCGTGGACCCGGTGATCATCGTCGGAGCGGGGCCCGTCGGGCTCACGCTCGCGCTGGCGCTGGCACGCCAGGACGTGCCGTGCGTGGTCCTCGACGAAGGACCGGGCAAGGACGAACCCCGCCCAGCGCGCACCGTCGTCCTGCGCGAGGAGACCGCCGCGCTCATGGAGCGGCTGACCGGCGTGCCGCTCGCGCACGCCGGTGTCCGTTGGGCCGGATGGCGGTCGATGCGGCGCAAGCAGGTGACGGCCGAGGTCGCCTTCGGCGACACCGAGCCCGCACCCCTGCACATCGCCCAGCACGTCCTGACGGATGCGCTGCGCGCGGCCCTCGCCGGCGAACGGCTCGTCAGGATCGCCGTGAACAGCAGGCTGGACGCCATGGAGCAGGACCCCTCGGGCGTCACCGCCCATACCCGCGGCGACACCGGCACCTGGTGGCGCGGCAGTTACCTGGTCGGCTGCGACGGCCCGCGCTCGACCGTGCGCAAACTCCAGGACATCCGCTTCCCCGGCCGCACCGCGGTGGAACGTCACGCCGTGGCCGCCCTGCGCACCGAGCTTCCCTGGTACGACGAGGCGCTGCTGCACCGCACGCCGCCGTGGCGCACGTCCGGTCCCTCGGCCGGGGAGATCACCGCGCGCCCGCTGCCGGACGGGGTGTGGCGCCTGGACTGGCTGCTGCCTCCGGGCAAGGACCTGGTCACGCCCGAGCTGCTGCTGGGCCGCGTCCGGGAGACCCTGGCCGGCTGGACCGGCGGTCCGACCCCGCCGTACGAACTGCTGGACACCGGGGTGCACACCGTCCACCACCGGCTGGCCCGGCGCTGGCGGGCCGACCGGGTGTTCGTCGCCGGGGACGCGGCCCATCTGCTCGGCTCGCTGGGCACGCACGGGCTGGAGGAGGGGCTCCGCGACGCCGACAACCTCGCCTGGAAGCTGGCGCTGGCCTGGCACCACGGCCCGCACGAGGCGCTGCTCGACAGCTACCAGACCGAGCGCCGGGCGATCGTCGCCGCCCGGCTGCGCGCCGCCGACCAGGCGCTGCCGCTGGTGCGCGGCGGCGGACTGCGCTCCTACGTTCCCGGGTCCGCGCGGGGACACGACACACTGCTGATGGACGGCCACCTGGGGCGGGGCCCGCTGGGCGCGCCGGGGACGTACGCCGGCTCCCCGCTCGCTCCCGGCCGCCTCGAAGGGGAGGTTCCCATCGGAACGGCTCCCGGTTCCGCGGTGACGGACGTACGGGTCACGGCGGAGGACGGCACCTTCGTCCGGCTGCGGGACCGGTTCGGCCGGGGTGCGCTGCTGGTGGTGCTGATCGCGCCCGGTACTGGCGTGTGGGAGCGGCGGCACTGGGTGTCCGCCGGGATCATGCCCCGGCTGGCGGCGGCCGTCTCGACGCTGCCGCACCGGGCCGAACTGCTGGTCGCCGAGAGCTATCCGGGGGCGGCGGCCCACACCGTGCTCCTGGTACGCCCCGACGGTCACCTGGTGACGGCGCTGAGCGGGGTCCGCCCGGCGGATCTGTACGCGGCGGCGGAAGCGGCGGTCGGCGGGCCCGCCACCACGGAGGCGGAGGCCAGGGCCGACGCGGGGGCCGGGTCGCGCTGAGCGGCCGTCCGGTCGAATCGTCGTCACCCCACGGTCCACAGGGTGACGACGAGTTGAACCGGCGCGCGGCCCCGTGGTGTACTCCGCTCGTGACCGACACCTGCGTGCACCTGTGGCGGAGGGTCCATATGGACCTCGTCCGCTATGCGGGCTGCGTGTGTCGCCCGTCCTGCTGATTCGCGTCTCTCACCCTTCCCCGCGCGCCGCTCTCCATCTCGTCCGAGTGGTCGCGCGCCTCCGCGAACCTTCTCCAGGACGGTGCACATGTCTGTCTCCTCCCCTGTTCCGGCTCCCGTCTCCGCACCCACGCAGGCGGACCTCCTCGACTTCGTACGGCGTACCGTCGCCGACGCCGAACTGATCGCCGCCCTTCCGCTCGATCCCGAGGGGCGCACCTGGGTGCGGCTCGACGGGCCCGGTGGCAGCGAGGCCTGGCTGATCGGCTGGCCGCCCGGCACCGGTACCGGCTGGCACGACCACGCCGACTCCGTCGGTGCCTTCATGACCGCGTCGGGCGAGCTGAAGGAGAACTCGCTCGCCGCGCGGCTGCCCACCGACGGCTGGAAGACCCTGGAACTCACGGACGGCGTGGACCGGGAACGACGGCTGGGGACCGGGCAGGGGCGCGCCTTCGGCCGGCATCACGTCCACGAGGTCCTCAACGAGTCCCCGGACCGGCACGCGGTCTCCGTGCACGCCTACTACCCGCCGTTGCCACGGATCCGCCGCTACAGCCGCAGCGGCCTTGTTCTCCGCCTGGAGCAGGTCGAACGCCCGGAGGACTGGCAGTGAGCGTTGGCATCGACGAGTTGCTGGAGCGGGTGCGTGCCGGTTACGAACGCGTCGGCCCCCGGGACGCGTACGAGGCCGCACGGGCCGGTGAGGCACTGCTGGTGGACATCCGCTACGCCGCGCTGCGGGACCGGGACGGGCTCATTCCCGAAGCCCTCGTCGTCGAACGCAACGAACTGGAGTGGCGCCTGGACCCGCGGGGCAGCCACCGCCTCCCGGAGGCCACGAGCCACGACCTGCGGATCGTGGTGATCTGCAACGAGGGCTACGCCTCCAGCCTCGCGGCGGAGTCCCTCCACCGCCTGGGTCTGCACCGGGCCACGGATCTGGTGGGCGGCTTCCAGGCCTGGCGGGAGGCAGGCCTGCCGGTGGTGCCTGCGCCCGCGTAGGCGTCGCGCGGACGGCGACCGGTACGGTGCCGCCGCCGAGACGGGCGGAAGCCACCGCCCTCATCGGCGGCTTCCGGGCTTGGCTGCCCAGAGGGCCCGTTTCGCGCAAGGTGCCGCGCCGGCGCGGCGGCCGGGTGCGGTGTCGCCACTGTGATGCCGACGGGCCACATGTCCGCTGGGCGGTTTCCGGGCCTGGCGGAACACTGGACCACCGGTGGCACCCACGCCCGCACAGGCGTCGCGCGGGCAGCGGCCGGGTGCCGGGCTCTCCGCCGGGCCACGGATCCGGGACGACGGAAGACCGGGGCCGCCGGTGGCACCGAGGCCCGCGTAGGGCATGGCACCGGGAGCAGCCGGGGCGGGCCCCGTTCCCCCGCGCCGACTCAGAACCCTTCGTCGCCGGGGAACTCCGTGTCCTCGCCCTCCTCCTCCAGCGCCTGCCGGACGACGCGCAGGGCGAGGCCCTCGGAGTAGCCCTTGCGGGCGAGCATGCCCGCGAGGCGGCGGAGCCGCTTGTCGCGGTCGAGTCCGCGGGTGGCGCGCAGCTTGCGGGCGACCAGCTCCCGGGCGGTCTCCTCCTCCTGCTCGGAGTCGAGCCGGGAGACGGCCGCGTCGATCAGCGTGGGATCGACCCCCTTGGTGCGCAGCTCCCGGGCGAGCGCGCGCCGGGCGAGTCCCCGGCCGTGGTGCCGGGAGTCCACCCAGGCGTCCGCGAAGGCGCTGTCGTTGATCAGTCCGACCTCCTCGAACCGGGACAGCACCTCCTCGGCGGCCTCGTCCGGGATCTCCCGCTTGCGCAGGGCGTCGGCGAGCTGCTTCCGGGTGCGCGGGGTCCCGGTGAGCAGGCGCAGGCAGATCGCCCGCGCCCGCTCGACCGGGTCCGCCGGAGGCTCCTCCCGCTCGGCCCTCGACGAGGAGGAGGCGTCCCCGTCCTCCGCGACCGCCTCGCCGAAGGTCCGGCGTCTGCGCCCGCGTCCGCCGCGCGGCCCGCCGTCACGCGGGCCGCCCGCCCGTGCACCGCCACCGTCGCGGGGGCCGCCCCCGTCGGCGATGCCGTCGTACACCGCGTCACCGTCCACGGCTGAGCCGTCGCCGCCCTCGGTGCCCCTCCCCCGCGGGGCGCCGGAGGCGGCGAACTCGTACTCGGCCCAGTCGGTTCGTCGCGTCACGGGTCAGCTCTTGGCCGCCGCGGCCTTGGACTTGGTGGCCTTGGCCGCCGGGGCCGGCACCACGGCCGGCTCGGCCGCGGCGGTGCTCGTGGCGTCCGCGCCCGGCTCGGCGGCGGGCTCCTCGGGCCGTACGCCGACGCCCAGCTTCGTCAGGATCTTCTTCTCGATCTCGTTGGCGAGGTCGGGGTTGTCCTTCAGGAAGTTGCGGGCGTTCTCCTTGCCCTGGCCGAGCTGGTCGCCCTCGTACGTGTACCAGGCGCCGGCCTTGCGGACGAAGCCGTGCTCCACGCCCATGTCGATCAGGCCGCCCTCGCGGCTGATGCCCTGGCCGTAGAGGATGTCGAACTCGGCCTGCTTGAAGGGCGGCGCCACCTTGTTCTTGACGACCTTGCAGCGGGTGCGGTTGCCGACCGCCTCGGTGCCGTCCTTCAGGGTCTCGATGCGACGGATGTCGATGCGCACCGAGGCGTAGAACTTCAGCGCGCGGCCACCGGTCGTGGTCTCCGGGGAGCCGAACATCACGCCGATCTTCTCGCGGAGCTGGTTGATGAAGATCGCGGTGGTCTTGGACTGGTTGAGGGCGCTGGTGATCTTCCGCAGGGCCTGGCTCATCAGGCGGGCCTGCAGACCCACGTGGCTGTCGCCCATCTCGCCCTCGATCTCCGCGCGCGGGACGAGCGCGGCGACGGAGTCGATGACGATGAGGTCGAGGGCGCCGGAGCGGACCAGCATGTCCACGATCTCCAGGGCCTGCTCGCCGTTGTCCGGCTGGGACAGGATCAGGTTGTCGATGTCGACGCCGAGCTTCTTCGCGTACTCGGGGTCGAGGGCGTGCTCCGCGTCCACGAAGGCGACCTGGCCGCCGGCCCTCTGCGCGTTCGCCACCGCGTGCAGGGTCAGGGTCGTCTTGCCGGAGGACTCCGGTCCGTAGATCTCCACCACACGGCCGCGCGGCAGGCCGCCGACGCCGAGGGCCACGTCGAGCGCGGTCGATCCCGTCGGGATGACCTCGATGGGCTCGTTCGTCCGGTCGCCCATGCGCATGACCGCGCCCTTGCCGAATTGCCGTTCAATCTGTGCGAGCGCGGCGTCGAGCGCCTTCTCGCGGTCGGTTCCTGCCATGGGTTCCACCCGATTTGCTTGATTCGATCGCTTCACGTCAAAGACGCTAACGCCTGCCACTGACAACGCGCCCCGACGCACCTCCGGCCTGTGGATAACGCGGGTACATTTCTTCCCTAACTGGGACATAACGCCCGCCGTTGAGCCTCATCGGCACTTCCATGAGAATGGATGTTCGATTTTCATGTCAAGCGCACCACACGGCACCACAGTCCTGTGTTCCGTGTGGTGCGGCCGCCCTCAGGAGGCCCCGGTGTCTCCGCCGCGTGACCGCCCCGCGCCCGGCCGGCGGGCCCATCGATGACGGACGCGCATGAGGATGCCCGGCCCGTCGCCGGGGCCTCGGTGCCCGAGTACACGGGGGTCGTCCGTGACGTCGTACCGCCGCACGTACGCACCCAGGAACGCCTGGAGGGTGGCGACGGCGGGGATGGCGATCAGCGCGCCCACGGCACCGAGCAGGGCGGTGCCCGCGACGACCGAGCCGAAGGCGACCGCCGGGTGGATGTCGACGGTCTTGGAGGTCAGCTTGGGCTGCAGCACGTAGTTCTCGAACTGCTGGTAGACCACCACGAAGATCAGCACCCACAGGGCGTACCAGGGATCGACCGTGAAGGCGATCAGCATGGGCAGGGCGCCCGCGAGATAGGTGCCGATGGTGGGGATGAACTGCGACACCAGACCCACCCACACGGCGAGGACGGGCGCGTAGGGCACCTCGAGGAACTCCAGCAGGACGTAGTGCGCCAGGCCGGAGACCAGTGCCATCAGTCCGCGCGAGTAGAGGTAGCCGCCCGTCTTGTTCACCGCGATCTCCCACGCGCGCAGCACCTCGGCCTGCCGGGCGGGCGGCAGCAGGGAGCAGACGGTGCGCCGCAGCCGAGGCCCGTCGGCGGCGAAGTAGAACGAGAACAGACCGACGGTCAGCAGCTGGAAGAGACCGCCGAGGACCTGCGCGGAGACGTCCAGGACACCGGTGGCGCTGTTCTGGACGTAGTTGCGCAGCCAGTCGGAGCGCAGCAGGCCCTCCTGGATGTCCACGCGCCGCAGCTCGGTGTGGAAGTGCGTGTTGACCCAGTTGATCACCGAGTCGAGGTAGTCCGGGAAGTCCTCGACGATCTTGACGATCTGTCCCGCCAGCATGGACCCGAGCAGCGTGACGAAGCCCGCCGCCGCGATCAGCACGCCCAGGAAGACGAGGAAGGTGCCCAGGCCCCTGCGTACCCCGCGCGCGGCCATCCAGCTCACCGCGGGCTCGACGGCGAGCGCCAGGAAGAACGCGATGAGAACGTTGATCAGCAGGCCGATGAGCTGGTGGAAGGCCCAGCTGCCCAGCTGGAACACCGCGTACAGCGCGAGGGCGAGCACCATGGCGCGCGGCAGCCAGCGCGGCATGCGGGCGCCCGGCCCGGATATGGGGGCAGTCGGGGGCCCGGCGGGCGGCGGCGCGCCGGGCGTGGTGGGGTGCCGGGCCGCCTGCCCGGTTTCGTCAGTGGGTGCCACGGACCAAGTCTCGCCCACGCCGGCGGCGGCCGTGCGCTCCCGACGGTCTCTGTGACGATCAGCGCCTCTCCGCGGGGACGTTCATGACCCCGCAGACCACCTGCCAGACGTCCTTGGCGCTCCAGCCGGCCGCCAGCGCCTCGTGCACGGTGCGCCCGCCGAGCTCGGACATGACATGGTCGCGCGCGAAGGTGTCGGCGTAGCCCGCGCCGAAGTGCTCCGTCATCCGCTCCCAGAAAACCGTCAACCGCATGCACCCAGTATCCCGCCTGCGGGGGCGGCCCCGAACCGGGCCGTCCCCGCAGGCGCGGGTGAGCGAAACCCGCCCCCGGGCACGGTGTCCGGCGACGCCGTGCCCGCCACCTCACCCGCCCAGTGCCCGCACCCCCGCCGTCACCACGACCGCGGCTCCGACGACGACCAGGAACGGAGCGCGCAGAACCAGCGCCACGGCGGCGGCCGCCACACCCGCCGCCCGTGCGTCGACGACCAGGGTCTGGCCGTCGGAGAAGGTCTGCTGGGCGGTCAGCGCGGCGAGCAGGGCGACCGGAAGGAGCGCGGCGAGACGCCTGACGAGGGGCCGTTCCAGGACCCCGGCGGGCACCAGCAGCCCCGCGAGCTTGACGGCGTAGCAGCCGACGGCGGTCACGACGATCGCGATCCAGATGTTCAACGGTCCCCCTCCACCGTCGTGTCACCGCGCGAGGCGCTCTTCCTGCCCCGCGCCCACAGGACGGCCGGTGCCGCGAGCGCGGCCACCAGGACCGGCACACCGGCCGGCAGCACGGGCAGCAGCCCCAGCCCCAGGAGGACGGCGAGCCCGGCGACGGTCCGCTCGGTACCGGTGCGCAGCATCGGCGCGAGGAGCGCCAGGAAGACCGCGGGGCCGGCCGCGTCCAGCCCCCACGCGTCGGTGTCCCCGATGGCCTCGGCACCCAGTGCGCCGAGCAGTGTGGTGAGGTTCCACAGGAGGTACAGGCTGAGCCCGGTCACCAGAAACCCGATGCGCGCGCTGCGCCGGCCGGGCTGGGCGAGCGAGACGGCGGTCGTCTCGTCGATCACCCACTGCGCGGCGAACGGCCGCACCGCGCGGGGCAGCGCCAGCAACTGCGACAGCCGCAGCCCGTAGAACGCGTTGCGCACCCCCAGGAAGAACGCCCCCGCGGCGGCCGTGAACGCCCCTCCGCCCGCCGCCAACGCCCCCACCAGCGCGAACTGGGAGGCGCCGGTGAACACCAGCAGGCTGAGCGCACAGGTCTGGAGCAGGGTGAGCCCGCTGCCCGCCGAGGTCACGCCGAAGGCGAACCCGGAGAGTCCGACGGCGACCCCGACGCCGAGGGCGTCCCGTACGACGGCACCGTCCGGCTTTCCTCCTCCGTCGTCCCGTACGTCCGCGAGCACTTCTGTCCGTTCCGCTGTCACGCCCCGGACTGTACGGGCGTGCTTCCCCGCGCGTCTTGTACGTTCTTGCGCTCGCGCTGGTAGGCGCCCGGGGGCACGCCGACGATCCGGCCGAAGTGCCGGTTCAGGTGCGGCTGGTCGGTGAACCCGACCGCGACGGCCGCCTCCGAGGGCGCCGTCCCCGCGTCCAGCAGCCGCCGTGCCCGCCGCACGCGCGCGTCGGTGAGCCAGGTGTGCGGTGGCATCCCGTAGGTGTCCCGGAAGGCGCGCAGCAGCGCGAACGGGCCGGTGCCCAGCTCGGCGGCCAGCCGCTCCAGCGTCGGCGGATCCGCCATCCGCTCCTCCAGCACGGCACGCGCGCGTGCCGCGATCCCGGCGCCCGCCGTGCGCACCTCGCGTCGCGGCAGCGTCCCGCCGTTCAGCCGCAGCAGCCGGGTCACCGCGACCCGGAGCAGGGTGTCGGCGGCGAGCGCGTTGCCCTCGTCGGTGGCCCGCAGCACCTGGTGCACCAGACGGACGGTGTACGGATCGTCGAGCACCGGCGTCACGAACCCCGGTGTGCCGCGCAGCGTGGTGGTCTCGGCGGCGATCGCGCCCACCACCTCGGGCGAGGGGTACACCGCCCCGTACCGCCAGCCCTCGGGGACACCCGCCCGGCCGGTGTGCGGGGTGTCCGGGTTCACCAGGGCCAGGGAGCCGGCGCCCGCGTACACGTCGCCGCCGCCGTGGTGGAAGACCTCCGCCCCGTCGGCGATGGCGGCGATCACGAAGTTCTCGTGGGTGTGCCGGACGAACGTCTTCCGTATGTACCGGGCACGCAGCAGATCGACACCGGGCAGTTCGTCGTACCGCCAGTGCCGCGCCCGTTCCCTCCGGGATTCCGCCATACGGCCATTGTCACGCGGCCCCCGGCCACCCCCGCCCGCCCCCGGCTCGGCCCGATTGTCAGTGGCCGGGTGCACGATGGACGCATGGTCAGCGATCCGCACCGAGCCCTGGACGGCTTCTCCCCCGCGACCCGCGGCTGGTTCACGGGGGCGTTCTCCGCGCCCACCGCCGCCCAGGCCGGCGCGTGGCGGGCCATCGGGGAGGGTTCGGACGTGCTGGTGGTCGCCCCCACCGGTTCCGGGAAGACCCTGGCCGCCTTCCTCGCCGCCCTGGACCAGCTCGCTTCGACGCCGCCGCCCGCCGACCCCAAGAAGCGCTGCCGCGTCCTGTACGTCTCGCCGCTGAAGGCCCTGGCCGTCGACGTCGAGCGCAATCTGCGCAGCCCGCTGACCGGCATCCGCCAGGAGTCCGTGCGCCTGGGGCTGCCCGAGCCCGAGGTGAAGGTCGGCATCCGCTCCGGCGACACCCCGCCCGCCGAGCGGCGCGCCCTGGCCACCCGTCCGCCGGACATCCTGATCACCACGCCCGAGTCGCTGTTCCTGATGCTGACGTCCGCCACGCGCGAGGCGCTGACGGGCGTGGAGACGGTGATCCTCGACGAGGTGCACGCGGTCGCCGGCACCAAGCGCGGCGCGCATCTCGCGCTCACCCTGGAGCGGCTGGACGAGCTGCTGCCCCGTCCGGCCCGCCGTATCGGCCTCTCGGCGACGGTGCGCCCGGTCGACGAGGTCGCCCGGTTCCTCTCCCCGCGCCGCAAGGTGGAGATCGTCCAGCCGGAGTCCGGCAAGGAGTTCGACCTGTCCGTGGTGGTGCCGGTCGAGGACCTGGGCGAGCTGGGCGGCTCCCCGGTCGCCGACGGCTCGGAAGGGGCCGAGCGCCCGTCGATCTGGCCGCACGTCGAGGAGCGGATCACCGACCTGGTGCAGGCGCACCGCTCGACCATCGTGTTCGCGAACTCCCGCCGCCTCGCGGAGCGGCTGTGCAACCGGCTCAACGAGATCGCCTACGAGCGGGCCACCGGAGAGCCCCTGGACGAGCACCACTCCCCCGCCGAGCTGATGGGCGGCTCCGGGGCCGCCCAGGGAGCGCCCGCGGTCATCGCGCGCGCCCATCACGGCTCGGTGTCCAAGGAGCAGCGCGCCTTGGTCGAAGAGGACCTCAAGGCGGGCCGGCTGCCCGCGGTGGTCGCCACCTCCAGCCTGGAGCTGGGCATCGACATGGGCGCCGTCGACCTGGTGATCCAGGTCGAGTCACCGCCGTCCGTCGCCTCCGGGCTCCAGCGCGTCGGCCGCGCGGGGCACCAGGTGGGCGCGGTCTCCACGGGCGTGGTGTTCCCGAAGTACCGGGGCGACCTGGTGCAGGCCGCCGTGGTCACCGAGCGGATGCGCACGGGCGCCATCGAGTCCCTGCGCGTCCCCGCGAACCCCTTGGACGTGCTGGCCCAGCAGATCGTCGCCATGACGGCCATGGACACCTGGCAGCTCGACGACCTGCTCGCGACGGTCCGCCGCGCGGCGCCCTTCGCGTCCCTGCCCGAGTCCGCCTTCACGGGCGTCCTGGACATGCTCGCCGGCCGCTACCCGTCCGACGCGTTCGCGGAGCTGCGCCCGCGCGTGGTGTGGGACCGGGTCACGGGCGAGATCACCGGCCGCCCCGGCGCCCAGCGCCTGGCCGTCACCTCCGGCGGCACGATCCCCGACCGGGGCCTCTTCGGGGTGTTCCTGGCGGGCTCCGACCCCAAGAAGGGCGGCGGACGGGTCGGCGAGCTGGACGAGGAGATGGTCTACGAGTCCCGCGTGGGTGACGTCTTCACCCTCGGCACCAGCTCCTGGCGCATCGAGGACATCACGCGCGACCGCGTCCTGGTCTCCCCCGCGCCGGGCGTGCCGGGCCGGCTGCCGTTCTGGAAGGGCGACCAGCTGGGCCGCCCGCTGGAACTCGGCCGCGCGGTGGGCGCGTTCCTGCGCGAGGTGGGCTCACTGTCCAAGGACGACGCCCGGCTGCGGCTCCTGGCGGCGGGACTGGACGCCTGGGCCGCCGACAACGTCCTGTCCTACCTCGACGAGCAGCGCGAGGCCTGCGGCCACGTCCCCGACGACCGCACCATCGTGGTGGAGCGCTTCCGCGACGAACTGGGCGACTGGCGGGTCGTCGTGCACTCCCCGTTCGGCGCCCAGGTGCACGCCCCGTGGGCGCTCGCGCTCGGCGCCCGCCTCTCCGAGCGGTACGGCATGGACGCCCAGGTGATGCACGCCGACGACGGCATCGTGCTGCGCCTGCCGGACGCCGATCTGATGGGCCTCGACCTGCTCGACCAGGAGCCGGTGAAGGCCGGCACCGAGTACGACGCGGACCGGGCCCCCGTGGGCGCGGCCGACGTCGTCTTCGACAAGGGCGAGGTCGACCAGGTCGTCACCGACCAGGTGGGCGGCTCGGCGCTGTTCGCGTCCCGGTTCCGCGAGTGCGCGGCCCGCGCGCTGCTGCTGCCGCGCCGCAACCCCGGCCGGCGCACCCCGCTGTGGCAGCAGCGTCAGCGCGCCTCACAGCTGCTCCAGGTGGCCGGGGAGTTCGGTTCGTTCCCGATCGTCCTCGAGGCCGTCCGCGAGTGCCTCCAGGACGTCTTCGACGTGCCCGGGCTCGTCGAGCTGATGGGTGACCTGGAGGCGCGCAAGGTGCGCCTGGTCGAGGTCACCACTCCCGAACCGTCCCCCTTCGCCCGCTCCCTCCTCTTCGGATACGTCGCCCAGTTCCTGTACGAGGGCGACTCCCCGCTCGCCGAGCGCCGCGCCGCCGCCCTGTCGCTGGACTCACGGCTGCTGGCCGAGCTGCTCGGCCAGGCGGAGCTGCGCGAGCTGCTCGACGCGGAGGTGCTGACCGAGCTGGAGCGCGAGCTGCGGTGGCTCACCGAGGACCGGCGCGTCAAGGACGCGGAGGGCGTGGCCGACCTGCTGCGGCTGCTGGGCCCGCTCACCGACGCCGAACTCTCCGAGCGGGGCGCCGAGCCGCAGTGGGCACGGGAGCTCGCCTCCGCGCGGCGCGCCATCCGGGTGCGGGTGGCCGGCACCGACCACTGGGCGGCGATCGAGGACGCCGGCCGGCTGCGCGACGCGCTGGGCACGGCGCTGCCGGTCGGCGTGCCGGAGGCGTTCACCGAGCCGGTCAAGGATCCCCTCGGCGACCTCCTCGCGCGGTACGCGCGCACCCACGGCCCGTTCACGTCGGCGACGGCGGCGGCCCGTTTCGGTCTGGGTGTGGCGGTCACCGAGGGCGCCCTGCGGCGGCTCTCTGCGGCGGGCAGGGTCGTCCAGGGCGAGTTCCACCCGGCCGGGATCGGACAGGAGTGGTGCGACGCGGCCGTACTGCGCCGGCTGCGCCGCCGCTCCCTGGCCGCGCTGCGGCACGAACTGGAGCCGGTGCCGCCGCCCGCGCTCGCCCAGTTCCTCCCCCAGTGGCAGCACATCGGCAAGGGACACTCCCTGCGCGGCGTCGACGGCCTGGTGCGCGCCGTCGAGCAGTTGCAGGGCGCGTCCGTACCCGCGTCCGCCCTGGAGAAGCTGGTCCTGCCGTCCCGGGTGGCGGACTACGCCCCGGCGATGCTGGACGAGCTGACGGCCGCCGGGGAGGTGGTGTGGGCGGGCGCCGGTTCGCTGCCCGGGAAGGACGGCTGGGTCTCCCTCTACCTCGCGGACACGGCCCCGCTGCTGCTGCCGCCCCCGCACCCCCTGGAGCCGACCGCCCTCCACCGGTCCGTCCTGGACGCCCTCTCCGGCGGCTACGGCCTGTTCTTCCGCCAGATCGCCGACCAGGTCCGCGCCACCACGCACCCCGAGGCCACCGATCCCCAACTGGCCGACGCCCTGTGGGACCTCGCCTGGTCCGGGCGGCTGACCAACGACACGCTCTCCCCCCTGCGCTCCCTGCTGGGCTCGGGCCGCACCGCGGGCGCCACGGCCCACCGCGCGAAGCGCTCCGTCCCGCGCGGGCGCTACGGCTCGCTCACGGCGTCCGCCCGCGGTGCCTCCCGCACCGGCCCGCCGACCGTCGCCGGCCGCTGGTCCCTGCTCCCGGACACGAACACGGATGCCACGGTCCGCGCCCACGCCCTGGCCCGCACCCTGCTCGACCGGCACGGTGTGGTGACCCGGGGCGCCGTCTCCGCGGAGGGTGTCGAGGGCGGCTTCTCGGCGGTGTACCGGGTGCTGTCCGCCTTCGAGGAGACGGGCCAGGCGCGTCGCGGCTATGTGGTGGAGGGCCTGGGCGCCGCCCAGTTCGCGATGGACGGGGCCGTGGACCGCCTCCGCGCGGCGGCCAACGCCCGCGAGCGGAGCGACGGCCTCCCGGCCGCCCCCGGCCCCGACCTGCCCGACCCGTTCGGCGTCACCTCCGCGCACGACGGCTTCCCCGGCCCGGACGACACGCCGTACCCCCGTCTCTCGCCGGGCGACTACGTCTCCCCGCGCGACCTGGCCCCGCAGTCCCCTGCGCCCCGGCGTAACGGCGGGCGTCCCGCGTACGACCCCTTCGCCGGCCGCCGTACCGGCCAGGACCACGCCGCACGCGCCGTGGTCCTGGCCGCCGCCGACCCGGCGAACGCCTACGGTGCCGCTCTGGGATGGCCCGAGCCGCCGACCGGCGCCGGGCACAAACCCGGCCGCAAGGCGGGCTCCCTGGTGGTGCTGGTGGACGGCGAGCTGACGCTCTACATGGAGCGCGGCGGCAAGACGCTGCTGGCCTGGCCCGCCGGCTCCGACGGAGATCCCGCCGACGACCCACGCCTCCCGGCCGCCGCCGAGGCCCTCGCCGCGGCCGCCCGCGCGGGCTCCCTGGGCACGGTCACGGTGGAGCGCGTCAACGGCACCTCGGCGCTGACCTCCCCCCTGGGCACCCTCCTGGAGACCGCGGGTTTCGTCGCCACCCCCAGAGGACTCCGCCTGCGCGCCTGACCCACCGCCACCCCGACGGATCCCGGCCTCCACCGACCGGACGCCCCACACGCGCCGACGGAGCCCACGACACCCCCTTGCCCCCTCCTGCGAACCACGGGCCACGCCGCCCTTCCCGACGACCACGCCCGCACCCCCGGCCCACCACCACACGCCCACCCGAGCGCCCCCGCCGCCCGGCGTGCCACCCTTGACGCATGCCCGAAGGAGATACGGTCTGGCAGGCCGCGAGGCGGCTGCACGACGCCCTGGCCGGCCAGGTGCTGACCCGCAGCGACCTCCGGGTGCCGAGGTTCGCCACGGCCGACCTCACCGGCCGCACCGTGCTGGACGTCACCCCGCGCGGCAAGCACCTGCTGACCCGCGTCGAAGGCGGACTGACGCTGCACTCGCACCTGAGGATGGACGGCTCCTGGCGGGTGTACACGCCCGGGCAGCGCTGGAACGGCGGCCCCGCCCACCAGATCCGCGCGATCCTCGGCAACGCCGACCGTACGGCCGTCGGCTACCGGCTCCCCGTCCTGGAACTGATGCGCACCACCGACGAGGACCGCGCGGTCGGCCACCTCGGCCCCGACCTCCTCGGCCCGGACTGGGACCCCGGCCTCGCACTGGCCAACCTCCTGAAGGACCCGGCCCGCCCCCTCGGCGAGGCCCTGCCGGACCAGCGGAACCTCGCCGGAATCGGCAACATCTTCAAGAGCGAGCTGTGCTTCCTCCTCGGCGTCACCCCCTGGCTCCCCGTGGGAGAGTTGCCCGCCGACCGTTCCGCGAAGCTTCCGGTGCTCGCCCGGAAACTGCTGGAGTCCAACCGCGAGCGCCCGGTCCGCAACACCACGGGCCGCCGCGGCCAGGACCTGTTCGTGTACGGCCGCGCCCGCCGCCCCTGTCTGCGCTGCCGCACCCCGATCCGTCTCGCCGACCAGGGCGACGGCTCCCGCGAGCGCCCCACGTACTGGTGCCCCACCTGCCAGCCGGGCCCGGCTCCGTTCACTCCCCGTCGGTGAACCGACGCACGGTGCCCATCCGCCACGCCCGCCGCCACCGTCCCGCCGCGAGCGCCCCCTCCGCCCGCGACTTGGGCACGCAGTGCACCGGCAGCAGACTGAGCCCCCACCCGCCGGCCGCGACCGCCCCTTCCACCACCCCGGCGTCGGGCACCAGCAGCAGCCGCGCCACCGCCCACCACCACAGCGCCCCGAACCCCAGAACGGCCCCCCGACGCAGCACCCGCCCCGTCGTCACGGCCCCCACCCCCGCGCCGACGCCATGAGACCGCTCGCCCCCGCACACAGGGCGCACCAAGGGCACACGGGCGCGTCCGGCCCCCCCGGGCCGCTCCACGAGGGCCCCACGGCCCTCGAAGGTCACGTCACCCGTTCTCGGCCTGGAACATCCAGTGCTGCTTCTCGAGGTCCGCGGTGATCGTGATCAGGATGTCCTGGCTCACCGGGTCCGGTTCGGCGGTCGCCGTGACCCGCTCCCGCATACGGGCGATCACCGCGCCCAGCGCCTCCACGAGCGCGCCCACCGCGGCCGTGTCGTCGACCCAGCCCTCGGGCGTCACCCCGATGCCGCTGCCGACGGCGACCGTCGCGGCGCGCCCGTCGGGCGAGACCCCCAGTGCCGCGGCGCGCTCCGCCACGGTGTCGGAGTGGGTACGCGCCAGGGCCACGACCTCGTCGAGCTGGAGGTGCACGGAACGGAAGCGTTGCCCGACCACGTTCCAGTGGATCTGTTTGGCCACCAGGGCGAGGTCCACCAGGTCGACCAGGGCACCCTGCAGCGCCTCGGACACGGTCTTCAGGTTCGCGTCGGACAGCGGGCTCTTCACGACGTACATCCGCACCTCCGTAGCAGCCCCCCGCCTCGTCCCTCAACGATGACCGCCGCGCGCCGCACCGGCAAACGCACGGGAGAAGACCCAGGCACGCGAAAACCCCGGCGGCACCCCTCCGGATCTCCCGGAAGGGCCCCCACCGGGGCATCCCACTGCCTTCACACCGCGCGTGCGCGGCACACCACGCTCACGCGGCGACGACGTCCACCGCCTCGGCGGGCGCCTTGATGGTCACCCGTTCCGGTGGCACACCGGTCACCGAAACGGAACCCAGCATCGGACGAACCGGCGTGGGTACGGACTCGCTGGGCGTCGCTGCAGCAGACTGGGCCAGTTCGGCGAGAGCGAGCTCGTCGCTCACTTCCCGCATGAGCTCGGACATCCGTACGTCCAGCGCGTCGCAGATGGCGGAGAGCAGCTCGGAGGAAGCCTCCTTCTGCCCCCGCTCCACCTCGGAGAGATAGCCGAGTGAGACTCGGGCGGACGAGGAGACTTCGCGCAGAGTACGGCCCTGGCGTTGGCGCTGCCGACGCAGCACGTCACCCAGCAGGCGACGGAGCAGAATCATCGGTGGCTCCCTCCTCGGACCGCGTAGCCGCATCCTTCTCGCCCCACCGTACCGCCTTGCGCCGCGGCCGTGCGGGGAGCGATGTCGTGTTCACTCAGGGCTGCAAACATCAAAACCCCCCGTTCCGTTCCGTATCCTGTGCCCGCTCATTCCCGGTCTGTTCGCCCGCAAGCTCCCTCAGAAGCAGTGCGAGTACGCTCCGTACACTCTCCATACGAATTTCCGCGCGGTCGCCGTTCAACCGCAGATGCCGCACTTTTCCGCCGCGGGCGGAACCCGTTCCCGTGCCCGAGGGGCCGTCCACGGCGACGAAAACCGTGCCGACGGCCTGGCCGTCCTGGGGATCCGGACCGGCGACGCCGGTGGTGGCGATGCCCCAGTCGGCGCCCAGCGCCTCGCGGACGCCGGCCGCCATCTGGGCCGCCACCTGCGGATCCACCGCTCCGCGCTCCGCCAGCAGGGTGGCGTCCACCCCGAGCAGTCGCTGCTTGAGTTCGGTGGCGTACGCCGTCACCGAGCCCCGGAAGACCTTGGACGCCCCGGGCACCGAAGTGATCTCGGCCGCCACCAGACCACCGGTCAGCGACTCGGCGACGGCGAGCGTTCCACCGTTCACAGTGAGTAGTCGCACCACCTCGGTGGCCTCGGAACTCACGCTTCCGTCTCCTCCAACGCCGCCTCGCGCTCGGCGATTCCCCGCCTGCGCAGCACAATGGCCTGTTTCACATAGTCGACTCCGGTCGCCACGGTCAGCACGACCGCCGCGGCCATCACCCACCACCGCAGCGTGGCCAGCCACCCCGTCAGCGCCAGTACGTACATACCGACGGCGATGCCCTGGGTGAGCGTCTTGAGCTTGCCCCCTCGGCTGGCCGGGATCACTCCGTAGCGAATGACCAGGAAACGCAGCAGGGTGACGCCGAGTTCCCGGCCGAGGATGACCCCGGTGACCCACCACGGGAGATCGCCCAGCGAGGAGAGACAGATCAGCGCCGCTCCCATGATCGCCTTGTCGGCGATGGGGTCGGCGATCTTCCCGAAGTCGGTGACGAGGTCGTAGGTGCGCGCCAGATGACCGTCGAACAGGTCGGTGATCATGGCGATGGCGAAGGCCGCCCAGGCGAACGACCGCCACGCCGGGTCGTACCCGCCCTCAGCGAGCATCAGCATGACGAACGCCGGCACCAGGAGCAGCCGGAGCATGGTCAGCAGGTTGGCGATGTTCCAGACGCTGGCCTGGTTCACGGCCGCCGCCACGACCTTCGCGCCGCGCGCGGGCCTGGTCCCGTCCCCGGCGTCGGCGCCGTCACGGGACGCGGTGGCCGATGCCGCCTCGCCGCCGTGCGTCCGGGCGCCGGCCGGGCCACGGCCGGACGCACCGCGCCGGGCCGGTCCGCCGCCGGACGATCCCGGAGCCGTGCCCCGTGCCTCCCGCGCGACCGTGCGGCCGCTCGCCGGCAGGCCTCCGGGGGCGGCGCCCGCCGTCCTCCTCGCGCCGGAGGGGCCTCCCGCCGCCGATGCCGGGACACCCGTCATCTGCCCGCCTCCTCACTCCACGCGGGCGAACCCTGGAACAGCGGCTCGGCCACCAGGTCGACACCCTCCGTGCCGATCACCTTCGCCTCGACCATACGGCCGACGGCCAGCCCCTCGCCGCTCGTGAGCAGCACCTGGCCGTCCGTCTCGGGGGCCTGGTGCGCCGCCCGGCCGTACACGCCCTCCGTCTCGCCGACGGACTCCACCAGCACGTGCACGGTCTCGCCGACCCGTTCCTCGGCGCGCTGCGAGACCAGTTCCTCGGCCAGCCGGGAGACCCGGGCCAGCCGCTCGGCGACGACGTCCTCGTCCAGCTTGCGGTCGTACGTCGCGGCCTCGGTGCCCTCCTCGTCGGAGTAGCCGAAGACGCCGACGGCGTCCAGCCGCGCGTGGTTCAGGAAGCGCTCCAGCTCGGCGAGGTCGGCCGCGGACTCGCCGGGGAAGCCGACGATGAAGTTGGAGCGCACACCGGCCTGGGGCGCCTTGCTCCGGATGGTGTCGAGCAGTTCCAGGAACCGGTCGGTGTCGCCGAAGCGGCGCATCGCGCGCAGCACGTCGGGCGCGGAGTGCTGGAAGGACAGGTCGAAGTAGGGGGCGACCTTCGGGGTGGAGGTCAGCACGTCGATCAGGCCGGGCCGCATCTCGGCCGGCTGGAGGTAGCTGACGCGCACCCGCTCCAGGCCGTCGACCTCGGCCAGCTCGGGCAGCAGGGACTCCAGCAGGCGGATGTCGCCGAGGTCCTTGCCGTAGGAGGTGTTGTTCTCGGAGACCAGCATGATCTCCTTCACGCCCTGTTCGGCCAGCCAGCGCGTCTCGTTCAGCACGTCGCTGGGGCGGCGCGAGATGAAGGAGCCGCGGAAGGACGGGATGGCGCAGAAGGAGCAGCGCCGGTCGCAGCCGGAGGCGAGCTTCACCGAGGCGACCGGGGAGCCGTCCAGCCGGCGGCGCAGCGGCGCGCGGGGGCCGGAGGCCGGGGCGAGGCCGTCGGGCAGGTCCGCCGGGCCGTGTCCCGGGAGGGCGACGGCGGCGGCGGAGTCCTGCCGCTCGGCCGGGCTGATCGGCAGCAGCTTGCGGCGGTCGCGCGGGGTGTGGGAGGCGTGGATGCCGCCGTTCAGGATGGTCTGGAGGCGGTCGGAGATGTCGGCGTAGTCGTCGAAGCCGAGCACGCCGTCGGCTTCGGGGAGGGCCTCGGCGAGTTCCTTGCCGTACCGCTCGGCCATGCAGCCCACCGCGACGACGGCCTGGGTTCTTCCGTGTCCCTTGAGGTCGTTGGCCTCCAGGAGGGCGTCGACGGAGTCCTTCTTGGCGGCCTCGACGAAGCCACAGGTGTTGACGACGGCGACGTCCGCTTCCTCGGCGTCCTCCACGAGCTGCCAGCCGTCCGCCTCCAAACGGCCTGCGAGCTCCTCCGAGTCCACCTCGTTACGGGCGCAGCCAAGGGTGACGAGTGCGACGGTACGGCGTTCAGGCATGGGCTCAAGACTACTTCGTCCCGCTGACGCCCCACGTCGACGGGGTTGGCCGATCATGGCCAACCCCGTCGACGAAGCACCCTTTGTGCCGGGTCATCCGGCCTGTGGGTCGCCCTTGGTGTAGGTGAGGCGCTCGACGGCGCCCGGCTGCCAGTCGTCCTCGATCTTCTTGCCGTTCACGAACAGGTCGATCGCGCCGGCGTCACCGAGGACCAGATTGATCTTGGTGCTGTCCTGGAAGGTCTTGGAATCGCCCTGCTTGAGCAGTCCGTCGAACAACTGCCGGCCGTTGTGGTCCTTGGCGGAGATCCAGCTGCGTCCGTCGGCGGCGCTGACCTGGACCGTCACCTTGTCCTGCGGCGCGGCGGCGATGGCGCTGTCCGACGGTTCCGGCTCGGGTGCGACGGGCTTCTCGGACTTCGGGGTGGGTGAGGCGGCCGGCTTGCTGGGCGTGGCGCCGTCGGCGACGTTCGCCTTGCCGCCGTCGTCGTCGCCCTTGACCATCGTGAATCCGACGAAGCCGATCACGACGACGATCGCGGCGACCATGGCCGCGGTCCAGTTGGGTCCGCGCCGCTCCGGACGGATCCGTTCCGCCTCGAACAGCGGGGCGGCCGGGGTCGGGGCCGGACGGCCGCCGCCGTGCTCGGCCTCGTACTGGGCGATCAGCGGGGCAGGGTCGAGGTCCACGGCCCTGGCCAGGGTCCGGATGTGCCCGCGCGCGTAGACGTCGCCGCCGCAGGGGGCGAAGTCGTCCGCCTCGATGGCGTGCACGATGGCGATGCGGACCCGGGTGGCGGTACTGACGTCGTCGACGGTGAGCCCGGCGGCGATGCGCGCCTGCCGCAGCGCTCGGCCGACGGAGACGGAAGGGCGGGCTTCCTCGGAAACGTCTTCGAACGGACGCTCGTCTTCAGGGGAGTTGCCGATGGACACGGGGGCGCCTTTCGAGCGTGTAGCCGCCTGTGCTGGAGGTTCAGTCTAGGAGGGGTACAAGAGGATGGGGCAACCGGGCGGTAGGACTTTGTACGCCATCGGAATGGCCCGACATTCCGATGATGGGACTGCGGTTTGTCGCTTCGCTCAACTTGACGTACACCGAAGGGAAACAGTTGCCCGGTGATCCCTAACGGGTGGGTCACGATCGACCGCCCGGGTGCCCGGAGGCGACGACCGCCTCCCGTTCGCCTACCCTTCAGACTCCCCCCGGATCAGCGCCAGCACGCCATCCAGTTCATCAGGCTTCACAAGAACGTCACGGGCCTTCGAACCCTCGCTCGGTCCGACGATGTTCCGCGACTCCATGAGGTCCATCAGCCGGCCCGCCTTGGCGAAGCCGACGCGCAGCTTGCGCTGGAGCATGGACGTCGACCCGAACTGGGTGGAGACGACCAGCTCGGCCGCCTGGCACAGCAGGTCCAGGTCGTCGCCGATGTCCTCGTCGATCTCCTTCTTCTGCTTGCTCCCGACCGTGACGTCGTCCCGGAAGACGGGCGCCATCTGCTCCTTGCAGTGCCGGACGACGGCCGCGACCTCCTCCTCGGTCACGAACGCGCCCTGCAGACGCGTCGGCTTGTTCGCGCCCATCGGCAGGAACAGCCCGTCGCCCTTGCCGATCAGCTTCTCGGCGCCGGGCTGGTCGAGGATGACCCGTGAGTCCGCGAGCGAGGAGGTGGCGAACGCCAGCCGGGACGGCACGTTCGCCTTGATCAGACCGGTGACCACGTCGACGGACGGCCGCTGTGTGGCGAGCACCAGGTGGATTCCGGCCGCCCGCGCGAGCTGCGTGATGCGCACGATGGAGTCCTCGACGTCGCGCGGGGCGACCATCATCAGGTCGGCCAGCTCGTCGACGATCACCAGCAGGTACGGGTACGGCTGCAGCTCGCGCTCACTGCCCTCGGGCGGCTTGACCTTGCCCTCGCGCACCGCGCGGTTGAAGTCGTCAATGTGCCGGTAGCCGTAGGCCGCGAGGTCGTCGTAGCGCAGGTCCATCTCGCGCACGACCCACTGGAGCGCCTCGGCGGCCCGCTTGGGGTTGGTGATGATCGGCGTGATCAGGTGCGGGATGCCCTCGTACGCCGTCAGCTCCACGCGCTTGGGGTCGACCAGGATCATCCGGACGTCCTCCGGGGTCGCCCGCATCATGATCGAGGTGATCAGGCAGTTGATGCAGGACGACTTTCCGGAGCCGGTGGCGCCGGCGACCAGCATGTGCGGCATCTTCGCCAGGGAGTCCATGACGTAGCCGCCCTCGACGTCCTTGCCGAAGGCGACCAGCATCGGGTCGTCGTCCTCGGCGGACTCCGCGAGTCGCAGTACGTCGCCGAGGTTGACCATCTCCCGGTCGGTGTTCGGGATCTCGATGCCCACCGCGGACTTGCCGGGGATCGGGCTGATGATCCGCACGTCCGGGCTGGCGACGGCGTACGCGATGTTCTTGGTCAGCGCGGTCACCCGCTCGACCTTCACGGCCGGGCCGAGTTCCACGACGTAGCGGGTGACCGTCGGGCCGCGGGTGAAGCCGGTGACGGCGGCGTCCACCTTGAACTCCGTGAAGACCTTCCGCAGCGCGTCGACGATGGCGTCGTTGGCGGCGCTGCGGGTCTTGCTGGGGCCACCGCGCTCGAGCAGGTCGAGGGAGGGCAGCGAGTAGGTGATGTCGCCGGAGAGCTGGAGCTGCTCCGCGCGGGCGGGCAGATCACGGGGTTCGCGCGGCGGCTCCTTGGTCATGTCCAGGACGCCGGCCGGCGGCTTGTCCCGCTTCGGCCCGTCCTGAGGCCCGTCCTGAGGCCCGCTCTGAGACCTGTCCGTCTTCGGCTTCTCCCGCTGCGGGCGGGCGGCCGGCACCGGCGTCGGTGTGGTCGGCTCCCGGTCCCCGGTGCTCACGCCCTGGGTCAGGTCGGCGACGATCGGCGAGGGCGGCATCCCGTGCAGCACGGCACCGTCCAGCGCGGCGGCAGCGGCGGCGGCCACGTCCACGGCGTCCATGGGCCGGTCCATGGCGGGCCTCGGCACCGCGGACCGCCGGGGCCGGCCCCGGCGCCGGGACAGCGCCTCCTGCTCCGCCCTGTCCGGGTCGTACTCCTCGGGCACCGGCCGCCGTCCGCGGCGGCTCGCGGGCAGCGACTCGCGCCACTGCTGCTCGTAGCGCTCGTCGTCCTCGCCGAACTCCTCCGGCTCGGGTTCGCGGACGAGTCCGAGCCGCACGCCGAGCTGCCGCAGGCGCTGCGGGATGGCGTTGACCGGGGTGGCGGTGACGACCAGCAGGCCGAAGACGGTGAGCAGCACCAGCAGCGGCACGGCGAGGACGTCGGTCATGGTCGCCGACAGCGGTGTGGCCGCGCCCCAGCCGATGAGCCCGCCGGCGTCCCTTATGGCCTGCATGCCGTCGCCGCGCGCGGGCGAGCCGCAGCCGATGTGGATCTGCCCGAGCACGCCGATGACGAGCGCGGACAGACCGATCACGATCCGTCCGTTGGCCTCCGGCTTCTCCGGGTGCCGGATGAGCCGTACGGCGATGACGGCGACCAGGATCGGCACCAGCAGGTCGAGCCGGCCGAAGGCCCCGGCGACCAGGATCTCCACGAGGTCACCCACGGGACCCTTCAGATCGGCCCAGGTGCCGGCGGCGACGATCAGGGCGACGGCGAGCAGCAGCAGCGCCAGGCCGTCCTTGCGGTGCGCGGGGTCGAGGTTCTTGGCGCCCTGCCCTATGCCGCGGAAGACGGCGCCCACCGCGTGCGCGAGGCCCAGCCACAGGGCGCGTACGAGCCGGTAGACGCCGCTGGTCGGATTCGGGGCGGCCGGTGCGGGCGCGGGCTTCTTCGCCGCGGCCTTCCTGGCGGGAGCCTTCTTCGCCGGGACCTTCTTGGCAGCGGCCTTCTTCGCCGGAGCCTTCGCGGAAGCGGGCGCCTTCTTCGCGGGCGGCTTCTTGGCTGCGGAGGGACGTGAGGCCATGGGGGTGAGGTTACCGGGGGAGACGGTTGGGAACACGCGTGGCGGACGCTTCACCCGTTCGTGTCGCTCTTGTCGAGGCGTGACATTGACGCGCGGTTGACGCGGTCTCACCTCCACGGCGCATCGGATGCCCGGCCAACGCCCCTGTCCTCGGCGTCAGTTCTGCGACGGCACCGACGACGCGCTGCCGGTCCCGGGCTCCAGGGCGTCCAGCGCCCGCCGCAACCCCGTGAGCTTGCGCTCCAGATGGGCGGCTGTGGCCACCGCGGCAGCGTCGGTCGACTCGTCGTTGAGCTGCTTGGTGAGCGCCTCGGCCTGCTCCTCGACGGCCGCGAGCCGCGCCGAGAGCTCCGCGAGCAGCCCCGCCGTCTCCTTGGAATCGGCCGTGTCCTTCTCGCCGCCCTCCAGCTGGAGCCGCAGCAGCGCCGCCTGCTCCCGCAGCTGGCAGTTCTTCATGTACAGCTCGACGAAGACCGAGACCTTCGCGCGCAGCACCCACGGGTCGAACGGCTTGGAGATGTAGTCGACCGCCCCCGCCGCGTACCCCCGGAAGGTGTGGTGCGGGCCGTGGTTGATCGCGGTGAGGAAGATGATCGGGATGTCCCGGGTCCGCTCCCGCCGCTTGATGTGCGCGGCGGTCTCGAAACCGTCCATGCCCGGCATCTGGACGTCCAGCAGAATGACCGCGAAATCGTCCGTGAGCAGTGCCTTGAGCGCTTCCTCCCCGGACGATGCCCGCACCAGCGTCTGATCGAGCGCCGAGAGGATCGCCTCCAGCGCGAGCAGATTCTCCGGCCGGTCATCGACCAGGAGGATCTTGGCCTTCTGCACCATGGCCCGCCCTCCTCGCCCCGGCTTGGGGCCTCCCCTGTCCGCAGGACCTGGGGCCGTACCGGTGGGTACCGCTCCAGGGGACGACTCCCTTGCGCCGCCCGTCCTTGTGCCGGTCATCGTAGCCGCACCCCGCCCGTCGCCACACCCTGTCACCGCGATGTCACTGTGCACGTAGCAGAAACGCAGCGGGAGACCAGAAGGTTCCCCGATTCCCGTACTTCTACACGACTTCGCGCACACCGCGTCAGCAACTTCATGTGAAGACCGGAGCTTCCCGTCACCTTCGCGCCCCCTCCGGGCGCCGGTCTCACTCCCCCCGCATCCACTGCTCCATCACCGACAGCAGGTGATCGGGGTCGACCGGCTTGGTCACGTAGTCGGAGGCACCCGACTCGATCGCCTTCTCGCGGTCGCCCTTCATCGCCTTCGCGGTGAGCGCGATGATCGGGAGCCCGGCGAACTGCGGCATCCGGCGGATCGCCGTGGTCGTGGCGTACCCGTCCATCTCGGGCATCATGATGTCCATCAGGACGACCGCCACGTCGTCGTGCTGCTCCAGCACCTCGATGCCCTCGCGGCCGTTCTCCGCGTACAGCACGGACAGGCCGTGCTGCTCCAGGACGCTGGTGAGCGCGAAGACGTTGCGGATGTCGTCGTCGACGATCAGCACCTTCTGCCCGCCGAAACGGATGCCGCGGCTCGACGGCCGGGGAGCCGGCTCCTGCTGCTCCACGTCCGACCACTGCTCGGCCTCCGGAGCGGGCCGCTGCTCCAGCGTGATCCTGCGGCGGCGCCGGAACAGCGCGGCCGGACCGTTCTGGGTGTCCCGGTACGACTTCACCTCGGCCGGCGTCTCGGCCTGCGGCCCGGTCAGCTCGGCCGAGGCCACCAGGTCACCGGCCTCCAGCGCGGGCATGGGCTGCTGGTAGCCGTTCGGGGGCAGCTCGCTCGGGTGCAGCGGCAGGTACAGCGTGAACGTCGAGCCGCGGCCCGGCTCGCTCTGCGCGTGGATCTCGCCGCCGAGGAGCTGCGCGATCTCCCGCGAGATGGACAGCCCCAGACCCGTACCGCCGTACTTGCGGCTGGTGGTGCCGTCGGCCTGCTTGAACGCCTCGAAGATCACCCGCATCTTGCCGGCCGCGATGCCGATGCCCGTGTCGCTCACCGAGAACGCGATCAGGTCCGCGTCCGGGTCGGTCAGCGAACCGGCCTCCAGCAACTGCTCCCGGATGGCCTGCGGAACCTCGTCCCGGGCGGGCCGGATGACCAGCTCGACCGACCCGGAGTCGGTGAACTTCACCGCGTTGGACAGCAGGTTGCGCAGCACCTGGAGCAGCCGCTGCTCGTCGGTGTGCAGCGTGGCCGGCAGCTCCGGCGACACCCGCACCGACAGGTCCAGGCCCTTCTCCGCGGTCAGCGGCCGGAAGGTGGCCTCCACGTAGTCCACGAGCTGGACCAGCGCGATGCGCGTCGGGGAGACGTCCATCTTGCCCGCCTCGACCTTCGACAGGTCGAGGATGTCGTTGATGAGCTGCAGCAGGTCGGACCCGGCACCGTGGATGGTCTCGGCGAACTCGACCTGCTTCGGGGAGAGGTTCCCCTCCGCGTTGTCGGCGAGCAGCTTCGCCAGGATCAGCAGCGAGTTGAGCGGCGTCCGCAGCTCGTGCGACATGTTGGCGAGGAACTCGCTCTTGTAGCGCATGGAGACCGCGAGCTGTTCGGCGCGCTCCTCCAGGACCTGCCGCGCCTCCTCGATCTCGGTGTTCTTCACCTCGATGTCCCGGTTCTGCCGGGCCAGCAGCTCGGCCTTCTCCTCCAGTTCGGCGTTGGACGCCTGGAGCGCCTTCTGCCGCTGCTCCAACTCCGCCGACCGCTCGCGCAGTTGCTCGGTCAGTTCCTGGGACTGCGAGAGCAGCCGCTCGGTCTTGGTGTTGACCGAGATGGTGTTGACACTCGTCGCGATCATCTCGGCGATCTGGTTGAGGAAGTCCTTCTGGATGTGCGTGAACGGCGTGAACGAGGCCAGCTCGATGACGCCGAGCACCTTCCCCTCGAACAGCACCGGCAGCACGATCACCTGTGCCGGCGGTGCCTCCCCGAGTCCCGAGGAGATCTTCAGGTAGCCGCTGGGCGCGTCCTGCACGAGGATCGTGCGCTTCTCCACGGCGGCCGTCCCGATGAGCCCCTCACCGGGCCGGAACGACGTCGGCATGGACCCCATGGAGTAGCCGTACGAGCCGAGCATGCGCAGCTCGAACTGGTCGTCGTCCGCGGCGTTCAGGTCCTCGCCGTCGACCAGCGGCATCGCGAGGAAGAACGCGCCGTGCTGCGCGGACACCACCGGCGTCAGCTCGCTCATGATCAGCGAGGCCACGTCCTCCAGGTCGCGGCGGCCCTGCATCAGCGCGGAGATGCGGGCGAGATTGCCCTTGAGCCAGTCCTGCTCCTTGTTGGCGATCGTGGTGTCGCGCAGGTTGGCGATCATCTTGTTGATGTAGTCCTGGAGTTCCTGGATCTCCCCGGACGCGTCCACGTCGATCTTCAGGTTCAGGTCACCGCGGGTCACCGCGGTCGCCACCCGCGCGATGGCACGCACCTGCCGGGTCAGGTTCCCGGCCATCTCGTTCACGGACTCGGTCAGGTCCCGCCAGGTGCCGTCCACGTCCCGCACGCGTGCCTGGCCGCCGAGCTGCCCCTCGGTGCCCACCTCGCGGGCCACCCGCGTGACCTCCTCGGCGAACGACGACAGCTGGTCGACCATCGTGTTGATGGTGGTCTTCAGCTCGAGGATCTCCCCGCGCGCGTCGATGTCGATCTTCTTCGTCAGGTCACCCTTGGCGATGGCCGTCGTCACCATGGCGATGTTGCGCACCTGACCGGTCAGGTTGGACGCCATCTGGTTCACCGACTCGGTGAGGTCCTTCCAGGTCCCCGCCACACCCGGCACGTGCGCCTGCCCGCCGAGGATGCCGTCCGTGCCCACCTCGCGGGCCACCTTCGTGACCTGCTCGGCGAACGCGCTCAGCGTCTTCACCATGATGTTGATGGTGTCGGCGAGCTGCGCCACCTCGCCGCGCGCCTCGATGCTGACCTGCCGCGTCAGGTCGCCGTTGGCGACGGCCGCGGACACCTGGGAGATGTTCCGCACCTGGGTGGTCAGGTTCTTCGCCATCAGGTTGACGTTGTCGCTCAGGTCCTTCCAGATGCCCGTGACACCCGGCACGTGCGCCTGGCCGCCCAGGATGCCCTCCGTGCCCACCTCACGGGCCACCCGGGTCACCTGCTCGGCGAACGACGACAGCTGGTCCACCATCGTGTTGACGGTGGTCACCAGCTCCAGGATCTCGCCCTTGGCGTCGACGGTGATCTTCTTCGACAGGTCGCCCTTGGCGACCGCCGTGGTGACCTCGGCGATGTTGCGCACCTGGAGGGTCAGGTTGTTCGCCATGCCGTTCACCGACTGCGTGAGGTCCTTCCAGGTGCCGGAGACACCCTGCACCTCGGCCTGACCGCCGAGGATGCCCTCCGTACCCACCTCACGGGCCACCCGCGTGACCTCCTGGGCGAACGACGACAGCTGGTCCACCATCGTGTTCAGCGTGTTCTTGAGCTCCAGGATCTCCCCGCGCGCGTCCACGGTGATCTTCTGCGACAGGTCACCGCGCGCCACCGCCGTCGCCACCTGGGCGATGTTGCGGACCTGCGCGGTGAGATTGCCCGCCATGCCGTTCACGGAGTCCGTCAGGTCCCGCCACACACCGGCGACCCCGGGCACCTGCGCCTGACCGCCCAGCCGGCCCTCCGTGCCCACGTCCCGGGCCACCCGCGTCACCTGGTCGGCGAACGACGACAGCTGGTCCACCATCGTGTTGATGGTGTTCTTCAGCTCGAGGATCTCCCCGCGCGCGTCGACGTCGATCTTCTGCGACAGGTCACCCCGCGCGACGGCCGTCGTCACCTGCGCGATGTTGCGCACCTGTCCCGTCAGGTTGGACGCCATCGAGTTGACGGAGTCGGTGAGCTCCTTCCAGGTGCCCGACACGCCGTCCACGCGCGCCTGACCGCCCAGCCGGCCCTCCGTGCCCACGTCCCGGGCCATCCGCGTCACCTGGTCGGCGAAGCTCGACAGCTGGTCCACCATCGTGTTCACGGTGTTCTTCAGCTGGAGCATCTCGCCGGAGACGTCCACCGTGACCTTCTGCGACAGGTCACCGTTGGCGACCGCCGTCGTCACCTGGGCGATGTTCCTCACCTGTCCGGTGAGGTTGCGGAACGCCGTGTTGACGGAGTCCGTCAGGTCCTTCCACGTCCCCGCCGCCCCCGGCACCTGCGCCTGGCCGCCCAGCTCACCCTCGACGCCGATCTCGCGCGCCACGCGCGTGACCTCGGCGCCGAAGGACGACAGCTGGTCCACCATCGTGTTGACGGTGTTCTTCAGCTCCAGCATCTCGCCGGCCACGTCCACCGTGACCTTCTGCGACAGGTCACCGTTGGCGACCGCCGTCGTCACCGCCGCGATGTCCCGCACCTGAGTGGTCAGGTTCCGGAACACCGTGTTGACGGAGTCCGTCAGGTCCTTCCACGTCCCCGCCGCCCCCGGCACGTTCGCCTGACCGCCCAGCCGTCCCTCGGCCCCGACCTCGTTGGCGACCCGCGTGACCTCGTCCGCGAAGATCCGCAGCGTCTCGGTCATCTGGTTGATCGTCTCGGCGAGCTGCGCGACCTCGCCGCGCGCCGGCACCGTCACCTTCCGCGACAGGTCGCCGTTGGCGACCGCGGTCGTCACCTCGGCGATCCCGCGCACCTGCGCGGTGAGGTTCCCGGCCATGGTGTTGACGGAGTCGGTGAGCTCCTTCCACACCCCGTCCACCCCGGGCACCTGCGCCTGGCCGCCCAGAGCGCCCTCGGTGCCCACCTCGCGCGCGACGCGTGTCACCTCCGAGGAGAACGCGGAGAGCTGGTCCACCATCGTGTTGACGGTGTTCTTCAGCTCCAGCATCTCGCCCTCGACGTGCACGGTGACCTTGCGGGACAGGTCACCGCGCGCGACGGCCGTCGTCACCAGCGCGATGTCGCGCACCTGCGCCGTCAGCCGCTCCGCCATCGTGTTGACGGAGTCCGTCAGGTCCTTCCAGGAGCCGGACATGCCGCGCACCTGGGCCTGACCGCCCAACTTGCCCTCGGTGCCCACCTCGCTGGCCACGCGCGTGACCTCGTCGGTGAACGTCGACAACTGGTCGACCAGGTTGTTCACCGTCCGCGCGACCTTCAGGAACTCGCCCCGCAGCGGATGCCCGGCCCCTTCCGGTGCCGCCTGCGTCCGCAGCTCCATGCGCGGTGACAGATCGCCCTCCGCCACCGCCGACAGCACCCGGCTCACCTCGGAGACGGGCCGCACCAGGTCGTCCACCAGCGCGTTGGAGTTGTCGATCGCGACCGCCCAGGAACCCTCGCAGGCCCCCGTCTCCAGCCGCTCCGTGAGCTTTCCCTCACGCCCGACCATGCGGCGCACCCGCGCCAGCTCACCCGTCAGGTGGAGATTGCGGTCGGCCACCTCGTTGAAGACCGCCGCGATCTCCGCCATCACGCCGTCGCCGGACACCGTGAGCCGCTTGCGGAAGTTCCCGTCCCGCATCGCCACCAGCGCCGTCATCAACCGGTTCAGGGCCGCCGTGTCCACGGTCGTGGTCCCGCCCCGCGCCCTTCCCGGCTTGCTCAGGGACTGTCCGCCTTTCGCGCGCGTCGTCTTCGTGCCCCGCGTCGCTGCGCCAGACTCCACTGTGTCCCTCCCGCAGGGGTCGACCGTTACCGCTGTGCCCGGGCACACCGCCAGGGGCGTTCCCGATGTTCCTGTGCTCTTCCCGTACTACCGCGATGTCCTGCCCGACGTTCCAAAGGCGCCGCCAAGGGGGCTGCTGCCCACCCGGGGCGGAAGGCACACGGCCCGCCCGGACCTCCACCACAAGCCTGCCCAGTGTTTCACCCTCGCCGAACCAGGCCATAACAGACCGGCAGCTTCGCACATCGTCCGCACACCCGCCGGACGGAGAACACCTCCCGACGGAAACACAGCAGACCGGCATTCGCTCGGACCGTGAAGGTAAGTAACCTTGCATCCGGCTGTCCAGCCACGCCGGTCCGCCCGGCCTGGGCGGTGGCACGGGAACGAGCGGGCATCGGAGGGCGGCCGCACACATGACCACCGGACTGATCCCGGGGGAGCAGCCCCCGGACCCACGGCCGGCTGACGGCCTGCCGCAGCAGCGGCACGAGCCCGCCGGCCAGGGAGCCATGCCCGTCGAGAACCGGTCGAGGAGTTCTGTGATCACCGCGCGCGCGGCCGCCAGCTTCGAGCCCGTGGGGCGATCGGTCGCGAGCGCCCGGTCCTTCGTCCGCGACACCCTGCAGGGCTGGGGCTTCGCCGACATCGTCGACGACGCCGTGGTCCTCACCAGCGAACTGGTGACCAACGCCGTGGTCCACGCCGGCACCTCCGCCGACCTGCTCTGTCTGCGCAGCGACGACGGCGTACGGATCGAGGTGGCCGACCGGTATCCGGAGCGGGAGATCCCGCTCCAGGGCTCCGCCATCACCATGGGCAACCCCGACCGCGAGGGAGGCCGGGGGCTCCAGCTCTGCGCGGCCCTGGCCGGCCACTGGGGCGTGGACTACACACCCACCCACAAGACCGTGTGGTTCCAGCTCGACCTTCCCGAGCGTCCCGTCGGCGCCCGGTCCGCCGGCCCCTCCCTGCCGGCCCACCTCCTCCCGCTCGCCGACACCCGGGTCCGCGTCGCCGTCGTCCAGATCGACCGGACCGGCTCCGTCAGCGCCTGGAACGAGGACGCCGAGGAACTCTTCGGCTACTCCGCCGAGCAGGTCACCGGCAAGCCGCTGACCGACTTCGCGGCCTGGCCGCACACCCCGGGCACCGGCACCGGCATCGCCGACGCGCTCCAGCTCTCCCGCTGGGAGGGCAGCTACGGCATCAGGGGCGCCCACGGCCGGGTGATCCCCGTGTACGCCTCCCACCTGCGAGTACGGGACACCGACGGCGAACCGTCAACGGTCTGCCTCCTCGTACGGGACCACGAACGGGCGGTTCTGCAGACCCCGCTGCGCGGCCCCGCGTCCGACAAGTCCGGCACCTCCGAGGGCCAGAACACCGACCCCTTCGAGGTCTTCATCGGCTCCCCGGCCCCGGACGACCTCGACGGGCTGCTCCAGCGCACGGTGGAACGCGCCCGCGACATGCTCGACGGCGACTCCGCCTTCCTGCTCCTCGCCACCGACGACGAAACGGAACTGGAGGTCCGCGCCTCCACCGGCCTGCCCTCGGCCCGCCAGCGCTTCGCCCGCGTCCCCGTCGAGGCCGGCCCCGGCCGCTACGGCTCCGCCCGCATGCCGGCCGTCCACGAGGACCTGGCCGCCGTCCCCGGCGCGGTGCCGCTCCTCAACAGCACCGGCATGCGCTCGGTCGTCACCGTCCCGCTGAAGGTGGAGGGCCGTCTCACCGGCTCCCTCGGTGTCGCCGCCGAGGCACCCGGCAGATACTCCAACGAAGAGGCGCTGCGCCTGCAGTTCGCGGCGGACCGCATCGCGCTCGCCGTCGAGTCGGCCCGTCTGGGCGAACTGGAGCGCCTGCGCCGCGGCTCGCTCAGCTTCCTCGTCGAGGCCTCCGACCTGCTGGCCGGCACCCTGGACCGGGACCAGACCCTGGCCCTGATGGCCCAGATGACGGTGCCGACCCTCGCCACCTGGTGCGCCGTGTACACGATCGCCGACCAGGCCTCCGAGCCGTACCTCTCCTACGTGCTGCACGAGGACGAGGAGCTGATCGACGGCATCAAGTCCCTGCTGTCGAAGATCGCCCCGCCCGACCCGGTCCCCACGCCCGGCGCCCGCGTCTGGTCCGCCCCCGCGGAGGTCGCCCACCAGGCGGCCCTGCGCACCTCCATGCGCAGCCTCGGCCTCAGTGGCAGTCCGACCCGTCAGGTCACCCCGGGCATCGGCCCGACCCTCGCGACGGCCGCCGCGGTCGGCGGCGAGACGGTGGTCCTGCCGCTGGTCGCCCGCAACCGGGTCATCGGCATGCTGACGCTCGGCAAGCCGACCGACGAGCACTTCCGCCAGGAGATCCTGGAGCTCGCCGAGGATCTTTCCCGGCGAGCCGCCCTGGCGCTGGACAACGCCCGCCTCTACTCGGAGCGCACGGCCATCAGCCAGTCCCTCCAGCGCAGTCTCCTGCCGCCGGAGCTGCCGACGATCGACGGCGTCGAGGTCGAGGTCATCTACCGCGCGGCCGGCGAGGGCAACGAGGTCGGCGGCGACTTCTACGACCTCTTCCCGATCAGTGACGGCGCGTACGGCTTCGCCATCGGCGACGTCTGCGGCACCGGCCCCAACGCGGCGGCCGTGACCGGTCTCGCCCGGCACGCGCTCCGACTGCTGGCCCGCGAGGGCCTCAGCGGCCCGGCGGTCCTGGAGCGCCTCAACTCCGCGATCCTCGACGAGGGCGCCCGCAGCCGCTTCCTCACCCTCCTCTACGGCGAGATGCGCCCGCAGGACGACGGCAGCGCGGAACTGAAGGTGGTCTGCGCCGGTCACCCCCTCCCGCTCCGTCTGCGCCAGGACGGCACGGTCGAACCGGCGGCGGAGCCGCAGCCCCTCCTCGGCGTCATCGAGGACCTGGAGCTGTACGAGCAGACGGTCACCCTCGATCCCGGCGACGTGCTCCTCTGCGTCACCGACGGTGTCACCGAACGCCGCGAGGGTCCCCGCATGCTGGGCGACGACGGCCTCGCCGACGTTCTGACCACCTGCACCGGACTGACGGCCGGCGCGGTCGCGGCCCGCATCATGCGCGCGGTGGAACGCTTCGCCTCCGAACCCCCGTCCGACGACATGGCGATCCTCGCCATGCGCGTACCGGGCCTGCACACGGATTAGCGTGAGTTGCCCTACGGGGAGGGCACTCCCCACAGGGCATGAGAAAGGCCCCGCCCGAATGGGCGGGGCCTTTCTGTCCGAGCCCCCAAACGGAATCGAACCGTTGACCTTCTCCTTACCATGGAGACGCTCTACCGACTGAGCTATAGGGGCCTGTTGCCGTGTGCGGGGTTTTCCGCTCGCCAACGGAATAGATCATACCCCGAACGTGCCCGTGCTCCCAACCGCCGCTCAGCCGGTCGGCTGGAGCAGCCCGCCCAGCGCGTTGCACGCCGCCGCGATCCGCTGCATGTCCCGTCTGGTCAGCGACGCGTCCACGGGAAGCGCGAGCGTCTCGTCGGCGGCCCGCTCGGTCTCGGGCAGGGACACGCAGCGCCGGAACTCGGGCATCCGGTGCACGGGGGTCTTCACCGGTACGCGGCACTCAACGCCCTTGCCCCGTATGGCGCGTGCGAAGGCGTCCCGGTCGGGCCTGCCGTTCCCCGGCACCCGCACGACGTACTGCTGATAGGTGTGCCCGACTCCGCTCTCGGGCGTCCGCACGCCCCTCAACTTGGCATCGAGGAACGCCGCCCGCTCCCGCCGCCGAGCCATCTCGTCGTACGGAGCCTCGGATTCCCCGTGCTCCAGCACCAACAGCCCGTGCCGGCGGCCGAGCGCGTGCAACCGCCCGACGTCGGCGGGCCTTCCGAAGCGGTGTACGACAACGACGGCTGCCGTCCGCGGAGTTACAGCCGCCTCCACCGCGGCCGGCTCCAGGCAGTACGTCGCCGGATCTATGTCGGCGAACACCGGCAGCGCCCCTGCCATCGCCACGGCTTCGGCGACTTCCACGTTCCCAAAGGCCGGTACGACGACCTCGTCGCCCACTCCGACACCAGCGGCCCTGAGCAGTGCAGCAGTACTCATGCAGTGGATGCTCGTTGCGCAACGTGAACGTCAAGTGACGCAGAACAAAAAAGGGTTGGACCCGGAACCGAAGTTCGGGGTCCAACCCTTTTGAATGATTGTTCGGCGGCGTCCTACTCTCCCACAGGGTCCCCCCTGCAGTACCATCGGCGCTGTAAGGCTTAGCTTCCGGGTTCGGAATGTAACCGGGCGTTT